>CAJXRM010000020.1 GCA_913059205.1 uncultured Flavobacteriales bacterium | reverse complement strand
GAGATTTCTGCCTGTCTCGTGGGCTCGGAGATGTGTATAAGAGACAGATCTGGCACCATCAAAAGAAACCATGTGCGGATCTCCATATGTTCGAGCTTGCTTCGGACTACAAAATGTTGATTCAACGGTGCGATTCACGCGTCTCCAGAATTCAGCGTCTTGGTTGCCATTGCTATTGTTATTTGCTGTACTTCGAATATTACTTCGTGTATTTTGATCTACCATTCGTAACATTTGATTTGGAGTAAAGTTTTCCGGAAAGGTTCTTTGGGGAACAGGCTGATTATTTGCCATTGCTTCCATACTATTTGCTAACCATGCGCCTCGAATAACATCCCATTGTTGAAGTTCATTGCGTATAGGTTCAAATCCAGAGTTTACTTTTTCCTGAGCAAAGGAAATAAATGTTGCAGTAACTAAAATTAATGTAGTGATTGATCTCATAATATAAGTGTTTTGCATAGACTGAATCAATTAGTATGCCACAAGTTAACAGGTTTAGTTGATAACTCTAGTTAAAAAATTGTTAAACAAAAAATCCTGCTCACGAACGTAAGCAGGATTCAAGTTTATTGATAATTAGATTATCCTCCGAAATCGTCAAATCGAACATTTTCATTAGGAACTCCCCATTCATCGCACATTTTTATTACAGCTTGATTCATCATAGGCGGTCCGCAGAAATAGAATTCAATATCTTCAGGAGCTTCGTGCTTAGATAAATATTGATCTATTACGACTTGATGAACGAATCCTGTAAATCCATCCCCATTTGGGTCTTCTGTATTTTCTTTATTTACCCAATTATCTTCTGGCAAAGCATCCGACAATACAAGGTAAAACTTAAAGTTTGGAAAGTCTTTCTCCAAATCTCTAAAGTAGTGAATGTAGAACAATTCGGCTTTAGAACGACCACCATACCAGTACGTTACTTTACGACCAGTTTTAATCGTTCTAAACAATTCATACAAGTGTGAACGCATAGGCGCCATTCCTGCACCACCACCAATGTAAAGCATTTCTGCTTCAGATTCATTGATAAAGAATTCTCCATAAGGCCCTGAAATAACTGCTTTATCTCCCACTTTCAAGTTAAAAATGAAAGAAGATGCTATACCAGGATTAACATTCATCCATGCATTACGGTCTCGATCCCAAGGTGGAGTAGCAATACGAACATTCAACATTACTCTTCGACCTTCAGCTGGATACGAAGCCATAGAATAAGCACGAACAACTTCCTCGTCGTTCTTCATAACCAATGGCCATAAACCAAACTTATCCCAATCGGCCTTAAATTTATCAGGCTGTCCTGGATGATCTTGTGGATGTGCTTCAATATCCATATCAGAATAATTTACAACACATTTAGGGATTTTAATTTGAATATATCCTCCCGCCTTATAATCCATATCTTCAGGAATCTCAACGATAAACTCTTTAATAAAAGTCGCAACATTGTAATTAGAAACCACAGTAGCCTCCCATTCCTTGATCCCAAGAACTTCTTCCTCAACATGAATTTTCATGTTTTCCTTTACTTTCACTTGACATCCAAGACGTTTGTGTGCAGCAATTTCTTTTCTTGAAAAGTGTGGCTCCTCAGTTGGAAGAATTCCACCTCCACCTTCAAGAACGTGACAAATACATTGTACACAAGTTCCACCACCACCGCATGCTGATGGTAAGAATATCCCGTTCGATCCAAGTGTGCTTAATAGAGTTCCACCACCATCTACTTCAATTACTCTCTCTCCATCATTGATGTCAATAGTAATTTTCCCCGCAGGTGATAACTTTGCTTTTACGAAAAGTAACATTGATACTAAAATCAATACTACTAATAAAAATACAGCTAATGTTAATCCTAAAGTTAGTCCCATTTCTAATTTTTATTTATTTGTTTGCTTAACAACTGCTGTTTTCTCAGCTGGTTTGTCTTTGCCATATTTAATTCCTGAGAAACTCATGAATGCGATTCCCATTAATCCTGTAATGATAAATGTAATTCCCAATCCTCTCAATGGTCCAGGAACATGTGAATAACGAATCTTTTCGCGAATAGCCGCAATTGCTACTATGGCGATAAACCACCCAATTCCAGAACCAAACGCAAAAGAAGTAGCATCTAAAATGGTTGAATACTGACGATCTTGCATGAATAACGCACCACCAAGAATTGAACAGTTAACAGCGATTAGTGGCAAGAAAATTCCCAAAGCCCCATACAATGCAGGAGCAAATTTCTCAACTATCATTTCAACCAGTTGAACGATTGATGCCACAACGGCAATAAACATGATAAATGATAGGAAACTCAAATCGATATCAGCGTAACTTTCATCAATCCATGATAAGGCACCTGCTTTCAATAAATAGTTCTCCAATAAATAATTTACAGGAACCGTAACAGTCAATACGAAAATTACCGCTGCCCCTAATCCAACAGCAGTTTTAACTGTTTTCGATACTGCCAAGTACGAACACATACCTAAGAAATAGGCAAAAATCATGTTCTCTGAAAATATCGCTTTTATGAATATGTCTAATGTACTTTCCATAACTCTCTAAAATTTACACCTATTCTAGTGTTGCTCGATTAATGATTTATTACGTGAACGTTGAACCCAAATAATGATTCCAACAATGATAAGTGCCATTGGAGGTAAAATCATCATGTTGTTATTCACATAACCCAAAGTATATAATCCTGTTTCTTCTCCTGGTAAAGAATTACCGAAGATTTGGAAACCATATAATGTTCCAGAACCAAATAGCTCTCTAAAAATAGCTACTAAAATCAAAAGACCCGCATATCCCAGACCATTTCCAATAGCATCCATAATAGATGGCCACGGTTTATTCGCCATAGCAAATGCCTCAAAACGACCCATAATTATACAATTGGTAATAATTAGTCCAACGAATACAGATAATTTCTCAGAAACATCTGGTAAAAAAGCTTTAAGCAACTCGTTTACGATAATTACCAAAGCCGCAACAACAACCAATTGAACTATAATTCTGATTCTTGAAGGAATAAGGTTTCTCATTAACGAAATAATTAAGTTACCCAATATCAATACGAAAAGTACCGCACCTCCCATTACAACACCTTGTTCCACTTGAACGGTAATTGCTAATGCCGAACAAATACCAAGTACTTGAATTGTAACCGGGTTGTTATCTGTCAATGGATCAGTAACAAGCTTTTTATTCTTTTTTGAAAACAATGGCTCGCTCGGAGCTTTTGTTTTTACTGCTGCATCACTCATATCTAATTATTTTTTTGAGTTTTTGAAGTATACACTATACACCTTTAAACAACGGTTAGCCATTTCTTCTACACCTTTTGATGTAATTGTACCACCTGTAATACCATCTACTTTTGATTCTTTGGCTGAACCTGAACCATCTTTTACGATTTCAAATTTTGCAAAATCTCCGTTTTCATCAGAAATCTTTTCTCCAATCCAGCGATTGATGAAGAATGGTTGTGCGATTTCAGCACCTAAACCAGGCGTTTCACCTTTATGGCCGAAAGAAGCTCCTTTGATGGTATTCATATCTTCATCCAAACAAATATTTCCCCAAATCGGACCCCAAAGACCTTTACCAACAACGGGAATAACATAGGCTTTTTTTCCATCTAATTCGGCAACGAACAATGGAAAATTGCGATCAGCATCCTTCATGTTTTTGTCTTTGTATTCTTTTTTGATGTCAACATCAAAGGCTTTTACACCTTCTTTTATATTTCCATTCACATCAAGAACAATAGCATCATCAAGATTTACATACTTTTTAAATTCTTCTTCAGCATTTTTTCTAGAAATTCCTTTTGCTTTGGTATCCATCATTGCTGAAAGAATATCCAACTGCTTTTTTACGATATCGTTTTTTTCTTGTTGTGGTTTTAATCCAATTGCAAGAACTGATAAAATTGTTCCTACAGCTACAACCAAAACAATTGCAAAACCGAAAGTATAACTGTTACTGTCTCTATTGATTGCCATAATTATACAGTTTTAAGTCTTTTTAATCTACGTTTAACATTACTTTGAACCACATAGTGATCAATAATAGGCGCCATCACATTCATAAATAAAATGGCCAACATTACACCTTCTGGATATGCTGGATTTAATACACGAATTAAAATTGCTATCATACCACCAAACAATCCGTAAATAATTTTACCCATTGCTGTTTGCGAAGCAGTAACAGGATCTGTCGCCATGAATACTGCTCCAAATGCGAATCCACCAATAACCAAGTGGAAGTGAGCTGGTAAATCAAGGAAATCATTTCCACCTACCAAATTCAACAACATTCCCATGATATAACCTCCAGCAAAGAAAGAAGCCATAATTCTTAGTGAACCAACTCCTGTTCCAATTAAAATTAGCGCTCCCAATAAAATTGCAATTACGGATGTCTCACCAATAGAACCAGGAATTATACCTAAAACAGAGTCAAATAATGAATAATGATTGGTATACGCCTCCAAATTTTCAAAAACAGGCTTATCTGACATGAACGAAGCTAAATCACCCAATGCAGTTGAACCTGTAAAGCCATCAACAGTTGATTCTTGACCGGCCATCCAAACTTTATCTCCAGACATGGAAGTTGGGTATGCGAAGAACAAAAATGCCCTTGCTGTCAGCGCAACATTGACAATGTTCATCCCGGTTCCTCCAAAGATTTCCTTACCAATGATTACCGCAAAAGCAGTTGCAACACCAACCATCCATAACGGAACGTCAGCCGGCATAACCAAAGGAATCAGCATTCCCGATACTAAGAATCCTTCATGTAAAGAGTGACCATTAATAATTCCGAAAATAAATTCAATAGTTAAACCGACACCATAAGAAACTATAATTAATGGCAGAACAACTTTAAGTCCCATCATTATTTTCATTCCTTGATCAGCCCAAAAAACCAAATCCCTATTACCAGTAGCCGCGACCATTTCCCAGTGACCAGTATTGTAAATTCCAAATAACAAACAAGGAATCATTGCAATAATAACGGTCATCATTGTTCGTTTCAAATCAACACCATCACGGATATGCGCTCCTTTCTTTGTAACCTCAGCTGGCGTAAAAGCCAATGTTGTAAACGATTCAAAAACTGGATGCCATTTTTCAAGTTTTGCTCCTTTAGCAAACTTCGGCTCCATTTTGTGTACTATATTTTCTAAGAATTTCACTGCAATTATTTTTTTTTAGATTACATGCATTCCTCTCCAATCAGGTCTAAACCTTTTCGAATCTTATCTTGAATGTTAATTTTCGTTGTGCAAACGTACTCACACAATGCAAAATCTTCGGGAGCCACTTCGTAAATCCCTAAATTTTCCATTCCATCGATATCATCTGTAATAGCCGCTTTCACTAGGTGCATTGGCAAAATATCAAATGGGAATACTTTCTCTAGCTCTCCAGTAACAACGAATGCTCTTTCTTCACCATTCGTATTCGTATCCAATCTGAACTGTTTTTTCGATGACAAGAAAGTTGGGAATAAACGAGAATTCGAAAATTTATCAAATCCAGGCCCCATCCAACCTTTCGTTAAAACAAACTTCAATTGATTCCCTTCTGGAATAACTGTTATTTGATTATGATAAAACCCTAAATGTCCATCTTGAGCGATTTTATCACCAGTCAATACATTTCCAGATATTACACGAACGTTATCTGAAGTAATCTGTCCTTCCAAAACAGCAGATACATTAGAACCTGAAATTACCTCAACATAGTGCGGATTTTTAATTTCTGATCCAGTGACTGCGATTGTTTTACGAACGTCATATTTTCCTGAAGAAAAATAACGACCAATCAATGCAACATCTTGAGCATTCACTGTCCAAACAAATTCTCCTTTATTAACCGGATCGATATGATGAATTTGAGTCCCCACATTACCCGCTGGATGTTTACCTGAAATTTTATTAATTTCTACTCCTTTTGCCTCTGTAAAAGTTGAATTAGCAGGTACTTTTCCATTTAAAGTCAAATGAACTTTACCTGACGTTAATTTTGCCAAGGCATCAAGTCCCTTTTGAAACTCTTCATTTTTCCCGTGTAAAACGTAATCAAAGTCTGGAGCAAGTGGCGAACTATCAAACGCAGAAACGAAAATTGCTTTCGCCTCATTATTTGGATTTGCAACAATATCCAATGGTCTTTGCTTGATACAAAGCCACAATCCAGAAGCCAATAATGCTTCCTTGACTGCCTCATTTGACATCGAAGATAAATCCATTGCCCCGTTTGATTCATATTGAATTTCCGAATCACAAGAGATTACAATCTCTAGAATTCTTCTTTTCTCTCCACGAACGATTGCTTCGATTTTTCCACTTACAGGAGACGCGCATTTCACGACTTCATTGTACTTATCATAAAAGATAGTACTTCCTGCTTTTACAGTTTCACCTTCCTTGACAACCATCTTAGGTGTCATACCGTGAAAATCTGTCGGCTTTATCGACACTGTTTTAGGTAAAACTAATTCAGATTTAATCTTATTAGCACCACCTATCAATCTGATATCTAAGCCTTTTCTAAGCTTTACTGTTTTTGACATGCATTAAAGCGTTTTAAAATAACGAAACAAAAATAAAAAATTCAATATCATGAGAATACATTCTGATGTTATGAAGTGGCAATATCTATTAATTTAGAATGATTCTAAACTAGATTTATATCGTTTAATTGTTGAAAACAAGAGGTTAAATAATCTTAAATAAAATTTTACACATAGATATTTTTTAATATATTGGTCAAACGTTAAGCTATTCATGAGTACATTAATCACATCAGGTATACAGATTTCGGTTCAAACACAGTTTAGACCCGACTTATCTAATATTCATAAATCTGAGTTTTTATTTAACTACCGAATAGACATAGAAAATACAAATCCTTTCAGCGTTCAGTTAATGACAAGAGATTGGTATATTTTTGATTCACTTTATACGGCTCGATATGTCAACGGTGAAGGAGTTGTTGGAGAACAGCCAATCCTAAAACCGGGTGAAAGTTTTACTTATACAAGTGGCTGTGACTTATGTTCGGAAATTGGAATGATGAAAGGCTTTTATACTTTTAAAAACCTTATAGATGGTGAATTATTTGAAGTTTTAGTTCCAACATTCAAATTGGAATACCAAGCAAAATTAAACTAGGGCTTTCGTAGTATTCCGAAAATTAAAAGAACTACAATTCCACCTAATAATAACCAAACAAAAGAATTCGATTTCTCTTTTTGCTCTTCTTTTATATCTTCTTGCTCGTTCATTAGCTCTGCTGCGTAATCGAGAATTTCATCATCCATTGTTTTTTTATCAGAAACGAATTTATTTAGGTAGTCAATTCGCTCTTGTATCCTATAGATTTCTTTTAGATTGCCCCGATTTTCAAAAATTGTCTTCATTTCCATTAATGCGTCAATTTCATCAACATGAAAACCACCTTTTTTTGCTAAATCGACCGAAAGACCATAATAATAAAGAGCATTATCAACATCTTCTGTCCCTTGGTAAAAGCTAGCCAAATTAAAATAGCTTTCAATAATATTATTTGTTCGATTAAGTCTCTCTCTCAATCTCAAAGCTTTTTCAAAATAAAGCAACGATGAATCCATCTTCTCCATATTATAGTATAGGATGGCTTGATTCGTATACGCATTCGCAATCATTAATTTTGAGGAAGTTTTCTTACTAAAACCTATACTTTTCTGATAATACTCCTGAGAAAGCTCCATATTCCCCCTATCCATTTCAATCATACCCAGTGTTGCATACGCATTTGCTGCCGACTCATACTTTTTAGCATTTACAACTTCGTCTTTGTATTGAAGGATTGTAAAAACACCTACAGAAGTATCGCCAATTGCACAATAAGCCTGTCCAAGTCCAATTTTAGCGGCATAAACGAGTGTTTTATCGGGAGATCTAGCCCCAATTTTCATTGACTTTAAATACGATTTAATTGCTTGTTCATAATTACCAGAAACAAAATGCGAATTACCCAATTCCATTAGCACTTCGGACGTTTGTGTTAAGTTTCCACTTGTTTCAAAATGTTCCTTTGCCTTGGTCAGATTAACTATACCCTCTTTAATTTTTCCTTTTTGAACATAATAGGCACCAAGCGCCATTTCGCCAACAGCACGAGGAAATTCAGAATTATCTCCGGAGATATCTAAGAGTAAATTGACTGCTAAAAACTTTAAAGAATCAAAATCATTTTTTCTAAAGTGATAGAATAAGTCTAAACCAATTTCCGCTTTTTTTGTGTTATCCCGCTCCTTTAATAAAGCAGCATAGGTGTTTTGAGAAATCGCAGAATGAGTTAATCCAAAAAAAATGAATACTACAATTGATATTTTATGGAATAGCTTTACCACTTCAGTTTTATTAGGTACTTTGCAAGGATAAACAACATTGATTACTTTTGCAATAAAATTACACAATTATGTCGAATGCTTTATTTCAAGTGCCAATTGCAGTTAACGAACCCGTTAGACCTTATGCTCCAGGCACTTCTGAACACAAAAACTTAATTTCAAAATACAAAGAGATGTATGACCAAGCTCCTATTGATGTGCCAATGCACATTGGTGGAAAGGAAGTTCGTACATCGAATAAAATGCCAATGTCGCCACCTCACGACCACAAAAAAGTGTTGGGACACTTCAATTATGGTGATGCATCTCATGTAAATCAAGCCATTGATGCAGCGATGAATGCACGTGAGGAATGGGCAAATTTACCTTGGGAGCAACGCGCCTCTATATTTTTAAAGGCAGCTGATTTATTGGCAGGACCTTTTAGAGACAAAGTAAATGCTTCAACAATGCTAGCTCAATCAAAAAATGTAATGCAAGCAGAAATTGATGCCGCATGTGAATTAATTGACTTTTTTAAATTCAACGTTCAATACGTTACAGAAATATACAAGCAGCAACCTGAATCTCTTCCTGGAATGTGGAATAGACTAGAGTACAGACCTTTAGAAGGATTCGTATTTGCCATTTCACCTTTTAACTTTACTTCAATATGCGCAAATTTATGTGCTGCTCCTGCGATGATGGGTAATGTTATTGTTTGGAAACCTGCTGAATCTCAAATGTATTCGGCGCAAGTTCTTATGGAATTGTTTAAAGCTGCTGGTGTGCCTGATGGAGTGATCAATTTAATTTCTGTTGACGGTCCAACGGCTGGAGATATTATTTTTAAGCATCGAGATTTCGCTGGTTTACATTTTACTGGTTCAACAGGAGTATTCAGACACCTTTGGAAAGAAATTGGGAACAATATTGCCAATTACAGAAGCTATCCGAGAATTGTTGGAGAAACTGGTGGAAAAGACTTTATAATGGTTCACAAATCAGCTAATGCAGCTGAAGTTGCAACAGCTTGTACGAGAGGAGCTTTTGAATATCAAGGACAGAAATGCTCTGCAGCTTCAAGAGCTTACATCCCTTCAAATATCTGGGGTGAAGTGAAATCTGTAATTGTAAATCAAGTGAAATCATTTAAAATGGGATCACCTGAAGACACATCGAACTTCATCAATGCAGTTATTTCAGAAGTTTCATTTGATAAGATTGCTGGTTATATCGACTTTATTAAAGAGCAGACAGATGCCGAAATTATTGTTGGAGGAAACTATGATAAATCAGTTGGATACTTTATTGAACCAACGGTCGTTGTGACGACCAACCCAAAATTCAGAACTTTGTGTGAAGAAATTTTCGGTCCAGTATTGACTATTTATGTGTACGACGAAAATGATTTCGAAGCGACACTTGAATTGGTTGACGGAACTTCAGACTATGCTCTTACCGGTTCTATCATTTCTAATGATCGTTATGCAATTAATTTGGCAATGAAGAAATTAGAAAATGCAGCTGGAAACTTCTACATCAATGATAAACCAACTGGTGCTGTTGTTGGTCAGCAACCGTTTGGTGGAGCAAGAGGTTCTGGAACGAATGATAAAGCTGGAGCTCCAATGAATTTATTGCGTTGGGTTTCTGCTAGAACAATCAAAGAAACCTTCGTTCCTGCAACAGATTACAGATACCCATTTTTAGGATAAAAAAAACGATAGAAAGCGCTCTCTTCTATGATTGCGCTTTCTTTTTACAATTCTCAATGATGAAAATTATTTTACCTGTTTTACTGACTACGCTTGTTCTTTTTTCTTGCAAAAAGAAAGAAATTCAAGCTGACAAAGATGAAGAAGCTATTGTGAATTACATTGCCGAACACGGATTGGTTGCTACAGCCACAGGAACTGGCTTATACTATGTAATCGATGCGCAAGGAACTGGTGTTAATTGCAACGCTAATTCAAACGTTAAAGTTGCTTATACTGGATACTACACAAACGGCTCAATTTTCGACGAAAGCTCAGCTTCAGGTGTTGTTTTTAATCTACAGAATGTAATTCAAGGCTGGACAGAAGGCATTCCGTACTTTAGAAAAGGAGGAACTGGCAAGTTGTTGATTCCTTCAGCATTAGGTTATGGAGCAAACGAACACAACGGAATCCCTGGAAACTCAGTATTGATTTTTGACATTCACTTAGTTGACGTTTATTGAGTTATATCAAAATTCGAAAACAAAGCTTTTTTATTGAAATTGATTGAGGTGCGCGATGAATCCGAATTGACGAACTAGTTGTTACTTTGTGTAACCTTATTTTCGTCTAAAGGATTTAATAATTAACTCAGCGTCTTTTTGAAATTTATCTTTTCGATCGATTGTGGTCCACGTAATTGTTGTAACGAATTTATTTTTTAATTCAACTACTGAAATCCAAAAAAATAATTTACTCGGCCACCCATATACTTTGCTTTCAAACTTGGTCTCAACACCTTTAATATCTTGCAATTTAAATGAGGTCAACTTATTAGAAGAAAGCTCTTCCATTTTACGTTGAATTTTTTCTAATTTATCAGCAGCAAAGAGATTCAACGTATTACTCTTATCATCTTCTTGAACAACCACGTACTGAACATTTATTAAATCTGAAAATTGATGGTCTCCAGAAAATTTTAAATTGTCCGTTTTAAGAAGGTCTTTTGGAAATGAAAAGCGAACTGAATCATCAATAATTATTGTTGTAAAATGAGAGGGTATAACTTCCAGTTCAATTGTTTTTTCCGTTTTATTCGATAAACAACTTGAAAGAATATTTATTAAAATGAAAGTGGAAATGAAGTACTTCAAAACTGGAATCGTGTTTTATCTCAAACATTTAAAATAGTCAAACGGCTCTAGACAATCGTTACATTGGTAATGCGCTTTGCAGGCTGTACTTCCAAATTGGCTAACCAATCTTGTGTTTTTTGAACTACATTGAGGACAAGGAACGATTACAGGATCCGCGAACAATGTACTTTTATCAGCTTCATTTTCGGGTGGTGCAATGCCATATTCACGAAGCTTTATTCTCCCTTTCTCGGTTAACCAGTCCGTTGTCCAAGCAGGTGATAACACCAATTCCACAGTAATATTTTCAACACCTTTTTCCGTCAATTTATCAATGATATCCTCTTCCATCCGCTTCATCGCAGGACAGCCACTATATGTCGGTGTAATTACAACATGACACGAATTCCCATTGATCTTAACAGCACGAACTACACCTAAATCGACAACGGTTAAAACAGGAACCTCAGGATCAAAAACTTCCTCCAGGTATTTCCATATTTCAAGTTCAGTTACCATTCCATATTTGGATAAGCACGTTGCATGTATTGCAATTCTGTAAGAATGTAGCCTAAATGTTCCGAATGTTTTCCAATTCTTCCTCCTTCAAATTTCCAAGGACTTTCAGGTATCGTTAAAGTTGCCATAGCAAAAACTTCATCCACTGTTTGTTTCCATTCAGCTTCAATTCCACTCATATCTGGTAACACACCGCTTTCGGTTAATTCGGCATCTACTTCATTTGAGAAGAACAATTCTCCGGTGTAGCGCCACAATGTATCCAACGACTCTTGAATGCGGGAATGCGATTCTTCAGTCCCATCACCTAAACGAATTACCCATTCTGAAGAATGTCTCAAATGGTATTTCGTTTCTTTTAATGACTTTTCAGCAATTGCTGCTAATTGCTTATTATTCGATTTCATCAATGCTTCAAACAAAGGCTTACGGTACGCATCAAATAAAAACTGACGCATCATTGTAAATCCAAAATCAGTATTTGGCTGCTCGACTAACAATAAGTTTCTATACTCCTTATCAAAACGCAAGAAGGCTAAATCATCGTTTGTTCTTCCTTTTCCTTCGACTTGACCTGCCAATTCAAGAATGGTCGTTGTTTGACCGATAAAATCTAGAGAAATATTTGTCATTGCAATATCCTCTTCCAAAATTGGACCGTGTCCGCACCATTCAGAAAGGCGATGACCAAGAATTAAACTATCGTCACCTAGTCGCAATAAATATTCAAAAAGTGAATTCATTTATATCTTTATTACATGTGAGAAATTGAATCCGGAACTGTATAAAAAGTTGGATGACGGTATATTTTAGAATCAGAAGGTTCGTACAATTCAGGCGCTTCCGACGGATCAGAAGCAAACACATTATTTGATTCAACGACCCAAATACTTATCCCTTCCGAACGACGTGTATATACATCACGCGCATTTTCTACTGCCATTTCGGCATCTACCGCACGTAAACTTCCAACGTGTTTATGATTTAATCCTTGTTTGCTTCTTATGAAAACCTCCCAAAGAGGCCAATTATCTTTATTTGACATTTTTTATTAGATATTAAGACTGCAAGATTCAAGATGTTAAACTTAATCTTTTGTCTATTTTTTAATTCGCAATGAGTAATCTCTTAATTTGTTATCCTAACTCGCTTGTTTTCTAAGTTTTTTCTTTTCTGCATGTGCCAAAGCAGCTTGTCTTACCCACAAACCGTTTTCCTTCGCTTTTCTACGAGCATCAACTCTATCTTTATTACAAGGTCCGTTTCCTTTTACAACTTCCCAGAATTCGTCCCAGTCAATTGGTCCGTGTTCGTAATGACCAGTCGCTTCATTGAATTTCAACAATGGATCCGGAATTGTTAAACCTATTAATTCTGCTTGAGGAACAGTTACATCTATAAATTGCTGACGCAACTCATCATTCGTGTGACGTTTAATTTTCCATTTCATCGATTGAGCAGTGTGCTTTGATTCAGCATCGTTTGGACCAAACATCATAATTGCGGGCCACCAAAAACGGTTCAAAGCATCTTGTGCCATTTCTTTTTGTTCAGGTGTACCAGCAGCCAACTTCATCATTATTTCAAAACCTTGACGTTGATGAAATGATTCTTCCTTACAAACACGTACCATTGCTCTTGCATAGGGTCCGTAAGAACATCTGCACAAAGGAACTTGATTCATAATTGCCGCACCGTCTACTAACCAGCCAACTGCTCCCATGTCTGCCCAAGAGAGTGTTGGATAATTGAAGATGGAAGAATACTTTGCAACGCCAGAATGTAAGTCATCAATCGTTTGTTCTCTATCAGCTCCCAAAGTTTCAGTGGCGCTATACAAATACAACCCGTGTCCGGCCTCATCTTGAACCTTTGCCAACAACACTGCTTTTCTTCTCAAGTTAGGAGCACGAGTAATCCAATTCCCCTCTGGCAACATTCCAACTATTTCAGAATGTGCATGCTGAGAAATTTGTCGAATCAACGTATTCCTGTATGCATCTGGCATCCAGTCATTTGGTTCGATTTTGATATCGTTGTCAATTTTTTCTTGAAATTTCTGTTCAAGAATTGCTATATCTTGTTCTTTCATTTTGTGATAAATGTCTCCTACAAATTTACTAAAAATCGACCATTAACTTCTACCATTTTTAGGAATTGAACGAATTGGAGCTAATTTAGAACGATTTCAAGGAGAATAATGAGTATTTTTGCAACCAAATTAAACCAAATATGACACCAAAATTCCATACACTTACTGTTCTTGATGTAAATCAAGAAACGGAAGATGCTGTCTCCATTTTATTTGATATACCGTCTGAATTAGCTGCGGATTACGCCTAT
The DNA here is from genome assembly GCA_913059205.1 of uncultured Flavobacteriales bacterium. Lineage (GTDB taxonomy): Bacteria > Bacteroidota > Bacteroidia > Flavobacteriales_D > Crocinitomicaceae > UBA4466. The sequence continues at coordinate 26,646 of CAJXRM010000020.1, read as the reverse complement.
GTTTCAGGCCAGTATTTAACGCTGCGTGCGACTATAAACAATGAAGATATTAGACGTTCTTATTCGCTTTGCTCATCTCCTTTTGAGAACCAATGGCGAGTTGCAGTTAAGCAAGTTAAAAATGGTAAATTTTCAACTTATGCGAATAAGGAACTGAATGCAGGTATGAAAATGGAAGTAATGACTCCAACTGGAAATTTTAAATTTATTCCAGAACCTTCAAGCAAGAGATCGCATGTATTATTTGCTTCGGGAAGTGGAATTACACCAATTATTTCAATTGCAAAAACAGCGCTTCACGAAGAACCCAATTGTGATGTAACACTTTTCTTTGGGAATAAAGGTTTTTCGTCTGTGATCTTCAGAGAAGAAGTTGAAGCGTTGAAAAACCAATATATGGGTCGCTTGCGAGTAGTACACATCTTTTCTCGTGAAGGTCTAGGGAATTCTATTCAAAAAGGACGAATTGATGCGGCAAAAACAAACGAGCTCTTCAGTGCGTTTTTAAATCACACAGAAATCGACAATGTATATATTTGCGGACCTGAACAAATGATTTTAGGTGTAAAAGAAGGATTGTTAGCAAACAATGTGGATGAGAAAAAAATCCATTTTGAATTGTTTACAACACCAACAGGAAATAAAGTAGTTGACACATCAGCTGATGCTCCAAATATAGACTCCAATATTAAGATTATTTTGGATGGAGATGAAATTGACTTGCATTTGGATTCAACAGGAATAAACATTCTAGATGCAGCTCAAGAAGCAGGAGCAGATTTACCATACGCATGCAAAGGTGGCGTTTGTTGCACGTGTAAAGCGAAGATAATTGAAGGATCTGTTCGAATGGACGTTAACTACGGACTTGAACAAGACGAAATAGAAGCAGGTTTTATTTTAACTTGCCAAGCCCACCCTACTAGCGAAAAATTAATAGTTTCATTTGACGAATAAAAAATATGGCACTTTTTAAAAAATTATTTTCAAAATCAGATAAGCCAAAAACACACAAAGGTTTTTTTGATATACCAGTTCTGAATGTTGAAAAATTGACAAAGGACACAGTAAAGGTTACTTTAGACATACCGGCGGAATTGAAAAAAGAATTCGTGTTTAAACCAGGACAATATCTTGACTTTAACGTAGAGTTGAATGGAAAAGAAGAACGTCGATCATATTCTATTTGCAGTGGAATAGACGAACCAATTGCAGTTGCCATAAAAGAAGTCGAAAATGGCATGGTTTCAAAATGGTTCAACAATACTGTTTCAGCTGGAGATGTTCTTTCTGTTTCTCACCCTATGGGAACATTTAGCATTCCTGATGGAGCGAAAAAAGTTGTTGCTATTGCGGCAGGAAGTGGAATTACTCCAATAATGGCATTTGCAAAAAATGTAGAAGCGAATGGAGACTCCATGGAATTGTTCTTTGGAAATAGAACAGAAGAAAACATTTTGTTTCGTTCTGAAATTGATAGTTTAAAGCAAACAAAAGCGACTTACTTCTTAAGTGGTGAAAATAAAGACGGATTTAAATCTGGTCGAATTGATACTACAACTTTTTCGATTTTAGTGAAAGAACAGTTGGAATTACTTAAGGCAGACGCGTTCGTGCTTTGTGGTCCTGAAAAAATGATTGCCGAAGTGTCAGACGTATTAAAAATGTTCGGTGTTGAAGAAAAGAAAATACGATACGAATTATTCACGACGCCTGTTTTATTGCAGAGTAAAACTGAAATCATCGAAAATAAATTAGATGGTGAAGCGAAGGTCACGATTATTCTAGATGATGAAAAAACACATTTCAATTTATCGGCAAGCGATGTTTCTGTCTTGGACAAAGCAAATGCTGATGGATTGGATGCTCCTTACTCATGTAGAGGTGGCGTTTGTGGTTCTTGTCGTGCTAAAGTAGTTGTAGGTTCTTGTACGATGACAATGAACTATTCACTTACCGATAAGGAAGTCGAAGAGGGATATATTTTAACCTGTCAAGCGCACCCTTCATCTCAAGAAGTAGTAATTTCATACGATGCATAAAACGATCGTTGTTGTAGGCGCAAGTCGTGGAATTGGTAAATCAATTGTTGATTTATTTGCTAGGGATACATTAAACCGCATTGTCGCTTTATCTCGAAATGTTGATGAAATGAACCGCCATTTTTCCAAGTACGAAAACGTAAATTGCTTCAAGTTGGATCTAAACGGGGCTGATGTTCGATCAAAATCAACAGCAATCTTTTCAAATTTGGATTCAATTGACATTCTAATAAATAATGCAGGAAAATTGGTCAACAAACCTTTTCTTGAATTAACACACGACGACATTAATTCGAGCTATAAAGTGAATATTACTTCAGTAATGGAAACCACACAAGCGGCTCTTTCCAAAATGACCAAAGGTCATATTGTAAACATTAGTTCGATGGGTGGATTTCAAGGAAGCGTTAAATTTAGCGGCTTAAGCGCTTATTCAACTTCAAAAGCAGCATTATGTAGTTTTACTGAATTGTTTTCAGAAGAATACAAAGATTCCGAAATCGCGATGAATTGTTTATGTCTCGGTGCAGCACAAACAGAAATGCTAGAAGAAGCATTTCCAGGATATGAAGCTCCTGTTTCTGCCGAAAAAATGGCGGAATACATTGTTGACTTTGCACTGAGCGCGAATCAATGGATCAAAGGGAAAATCATTCCTGTTTCTTTGAGTACTCCATAAAAAATATTTTTTTTTGTTACTTATCATCACTTCTGCATTCCATAACTAAACACCGAACTTGATAAGAAATTCAAATAGCACTAAAATGAGTGATTCAGAACTGGTTCTTTTAGCAAAAAAGAAGCGTTCTGACTTTGGATTATTGTATGAAAAATACTTCGATCAACTTTTTCGGTTTGTCTTTAAAAAGCTTGGCGGAATGGAAGAAACTGCGGGTGATATTACACAACTCGTATTTATGAAGGCTATGGCAAATATTGACAAATACGAAGAACGTGGATTTCCATTCAGCAGTTGGTTGTATAGAATTGCTCAAAATGAGGTTGCACTTTTCTTTCGAAAGGAAAAGAAAAATTACACGATTCCTATTGATGAAAATAGAATAACTGAATTGGCTTCAGAAGCAGACATCAGTACTAAAATGTCCATTGAACAACAAGAAGAATTAATTGAAATGCTGAACGGATTGGAAGAAAGTCAATTGGAAATCATTGAATTACGTTTCTTTCAGGAGCTAAGTTTCAAAGAAATTGCCGAAATTTACAACATTACCGAAGCCAACGCTAAAATGAAAGTGTATCGCATTCTCGAAAAAATCGGTAAAAAATGGAAAGGAGAAAAATGAAAAAATTCATTTTAAATAAAGACAAAAAGGAATTAAATCCAACTGACGAACAAATCAAGCGTCACAAGGACTTCACGCGCCTTCACCATGACTACGAAAAAGTAACAAAACGCAGTAAACGTCCACTATATAAAGATCCAAAATTGTTCATGCTTTTGTTTATTCTTGGGCTTGTTCTATTCCTGATGTTTTACGAAGGATAAAAACTCCTTTTTTGTTTCCATTCTCTTTTTTTGTACCTTCATGTGATTAATTTTGAACTGGTTGAGAAAACTGCTGAATATCCTTGTAATACTGCTGCTAACATATTCTGTTAAAGCACAAGATATACACTGGTCTCAATACAATGACAATCCACTTTTTCAAAATCCAGGAAACGCAGGAAACTTTAACGGTGATTACCGGTTTGTTGCAAATTATCGTGACCAATGGCGAAGTGTAACAGTGCCGTACACTACCCTTTCATTATCAGCAGATGGCAAATTAGAAAAACACAAAAACTTAGGATACGGAATCCTATTCTTCCATGATGTTGTTGGTGACGGAAGTTTACGCACACTAGAAGTTCAAGGAAATATCTCGTACCTTTTAAAATTATCGAAAGATTCCACACATACCCTTCGAGCTGGAATTAACCTAGGGATGAATCACCGACAATTGAATTTTGACAAACTGTATTTTAATAATCAGTACGACGGCGTTCAATACAATCCTGCTTTATCTTCGAATGAAGTTTTAAGCAACGACCGGAAAACAAATTTCTCGACAGGAATTGGCGTTGTTTATCAATATTATGTAAATAAACGATTCAATATAATTGGTGGAGTTGGCGCTTACAATCTAAACAAGCCAAATCAAGGTTTTTACAACGATGTTATTCTAAGAGATATTCGCACCAATATTTTCGCAAAGGGAATTTACAAAATTGGTTTTGACTGGGATATTGTTCCATCTATCAACTTGTCTTTCCAAGGAAAGTATAACGAAATTATTTTTGGATCATCTGTCAAGTATACACTTATCGATCGACTAGGCGAGTACCGTGCATTATATGCCGGTGGCTGGTTTCGAAATAAAGATGCGGGTTATATATCCGCAGGTATGGATTATCAAAGTTGGTTCGTCGGCTTGAGTTACGATATAAACTTTTCGAAATTAGTACCCGCCAGTCGTGCTCGAGGTGGATTTGAAATTGCAGTTCGTTATATTTTACACCGTTTTAAACCAAAAAAAATCGTTCACAGAATATGTCCAGATTATATCTAATACTTTTGATTTTAGGTTCGTTCTCGACATCATTTGGTCAGAATAATTTAAAAAAATATCTTGCATTTGCTCAAGAGCAATATGATAAAGGTGATTATTACTACGCTTTGGAATATTACCAAAAAGCAATGGAACTTGATTCGCAAACGGTTGATATTTTATGGAGAATGGCTGAAACTAATCGTGCTTATAAAGACTACCGAAAAGCAGAATACTATTATGCAAAAGTCTACGATCGGGAAGAAGCTGGAATTTACCCTTCGAGTTTGCTTCAATTGGGATTAATGCAAAAACAAAACGGGAAGTACGAACAAGCAATTGAAACATTTAAAAAAGGAAAGAAAAAGTATTACAAGGACAAAAAGGGATATTTATACCAGAAATCAAAACAAGAATTAGTAAGCTGTGTGTGGGCAAAATCAGCAATAATTGATACTGCCGACGTTGTTATTGATAAACTTCCTGAGACCGTTAATACTCAAAATTCTGAGTTCGGTCATGGGATTTACAACGGTAAATTGATCTTTTCAAGTCTTCGGGCTGACTCAATTAGCGCGGCAGAAGAAGTTTACACGAGTAATTACAAAACCTCTTTGTATTCTAGCGAATTGGACACACTAAGTTTTAAGCAGTCAGAACAAATCAAAGATCTTTTTTTTGAGAAGCTAAATTCGGGCAACGGAAGTTTTTCATTAGACGGTAAACGGTTCTATTTCAGTGCATGCTCAGAAAAAGGATACAACTACACATGCAAAATAATGGTGGCATATTATGCCGATGGCAAATGGTCCAATATTGACTCACTGGGAGAAGTGATAAATGAACCAGGATACAATACCACAATGCCATGTATTGCCAATTTAAATGGCGACGAAACATTGATATTTTCTTCCGACAGAGATGATTCTGAAGGCGGATTAGATTTGTTTTACAGTAAAATAAAAAATGGCAATCAATACAGCAAAGCCAGAACAATTCGTATTCTAAACTCTCTTGATAACGAAGTAACACCTTGGTGGGATGCGAAGCTAAACCGCTTGTATTTTGCTTCTTCTTGGCACAATGGATTTGGAGGACTAGATGTCTTTTATTCAGATTACACTACGCAATTCGAAGCCCCAGTAAATGCTGGAATACCGGTGAACAGTCCAGCAAATGATTTATATTATTTTAATTCGAATGATAGTTCATTTGTGACTTCTAATCGAATTGGGGTGCTTTTTAGTAAAAATCCAACATGTTGCAGCGATATCTTCATGATTACTCCTCCAAAAGTGGAAGAAACACCTAGTAAGGAAGAAACTTTAGAAGAATTAAACAAGCGACTTCCAGTCACCTTATACTTCCACAATGATGTGCCAAATCCACGTTCGCGCGATACATTAACGAATTTAAATTATATCACTACTTATAATGAATATACCGAAATGTTAGGGCAATATAAAAAAGAATATGCCAATGGACTAAGTGGTGAAAAGGCTGATTTTGCACAGGAAGAAATTGAAAATTTCTTTATTGAATATGTGGATAAAGGTGTTTCTGATTTAACTCTATTTCGAAATCTTCTATTAAAGGAACTTGATAAAGGAGCCAAAATTAATATCACAGTAAAGGGATTTGCGAGTCCTTTAGCAAAAACCGACTATAATGTTAACTTGACGAAAAGAAGAATTTCATCGCTCGTAAATTATATGCGCGAATATGGAAATGGTGTTTTTGTCAAATATTTAGATGCAACAGCTGAGAATGGCGGACATGTTGTTTTTTCTCAAGTCCCATTTGGTGAATACACTGCAAATCAATTGACAAGTGATAATCCGAACGATGTTCAGAATTCAGTTTACTCCAGAAACGCTGCGATAGAACGAAAGATTGAAATTCAGAGCGTAAGTTATTTAAAAGACAACGATAAATTTGCTATTGTTTCAGATATTCCTGTAAAAGATGCTGGAGTTAGAAAACAAGGCGAACTTTTAAAAGAATCATTCAAGGTTAAAAACGAATCAACAAATACTGTTGAATTGAACACAATTCGGGTTGGCTGTGAATGTGTAACTGCGAGAGCAAGTAAAATGATTATTGCCCCAGGAGAAACTATAACAATTGATATGGAGTTTGATACCAAAGGAAAATCAGGTTTCACAGTTGAGTCGATTTATTTGTCGTTAAAAGATCAAAATGAAGAGCTACGACTGTACATTTCTACTGAAATAAAATAAATTCAAGGTATTGTATTAATTTAGCCGAAAAAGTAGCTGTGTCAAACTCTCCACAACGCTTACATTTTATTGATTGGGCAAGAAGCATCGCTATTATTTTGATGCTTCAAGGTCATTTTATTACAGCAACTTTCACACATTATTCTGAAATGAAAAGCAATGTCCGCGCAGTTGGAACATCGGGGAACTTTGTTTTTGATTTTTGGGTACATTTGCGAGGGTTAACGGCCCCACTGTTTTTTACTATTACGGGAATTATATTTGTTTTTCTTCTGCTCAAAAATCATTACGACAATCCTTTTGACAATCCGAGGGTTAAAAAAGGGGCAAAAAGAGCAATTCAGATAATTATCATCGGCTATATTATTCAACTAAATGTACGAAACATCTCCTATTATCTTTCGGGAAGAATCAACGAACGTTTTTTTGCATTTCACGTGTTGCATTGTATTGGTTTCGGGATACTGTTCTTAATTCTTATTTATATCGTTTCCACCTTTATTAAGAAAATTCCTATCATCTTCTATTTTTTAGTATTATCAATTCTAATTTTTGCGTTAAAAACCTATTTCCGAGGAATGGGTGACAATTATTTTCCAAGTAAGGCACCAACTATAATTCAAAATATTTTTCATGGTGAATATTCTATTTTCCCTTTTTCTCCGTGGATAGGATACGTTTTATTCGGAGGTTTTCTAGGCGCAATTTTTCGTAAATACGAAACTCGTATACAGTCAAAATCATTTTGGTGTACCTACTTGTTAATTTCGATTGTTGTTCTTTCCATTTTAATTGGAGTATTCCATTTACTGGGTCTTTTCTTTTTTGGAGAACAGTTTGGCAATTCAAGTTATGTCTTTTTCACTCTCATGAAAATAACTTTACTTCTATCCATCTTAATATTGATAAATTCACGGTTCAAATTTAAAGAAGGTATTTTTTCTGCAATGGGCCAAGACACATTATTCATCTATGTGTTTCATACAATGATTTTGTATGGCGCCTTTATTGGTATTGGATTTAATACGTATTTTAGCAAATCGCTTAGTGGATTTGAAGCTATTGTTGGTGCGATTTTATTCGTGCTTTTATGTGCACTACTTATAAAGTTGAAGCCAACAGCAGAAAAACATTTAAATTCGCTTAAAGAGAAATTGCGTTTAACGAAAGAACGATAACAATTAGAAAATGTCTGTTTTAAAAGTAAAAGAAGCACCTGTAAATAAAAAACGTCTCAAGTTTATTGATATGGCACGTTCTGTTGCTATTTTATTAATGCTTGAAGGCCACTTTGTTGATGATTCCTTGATGGATGCATTTAGAGATCATGACAATGTCATTTTTTCAACTTGGTATTGGATTCGTGGTTTTACAGCACCCGTATTCTTAACGGTAACTGGACTCATTTTTACTTACTTATTGCTACAGAAAAGAGACGAACCATATTTTTCTAATCTTCGTGTTAAAAAAGGTTTTAAACGAGTGGTAGAGTTGTTTTTCTGGGGTTATATGTTGCAGTGGTACTCCTTCCATGTTTTGGAGTGTATAGCTGTTGGAATTTTTTCCATTTTGATTATTTTTCTGATCTACAAGCTCATTAAATTTATTCCACTCTGGATATATTTTTTAATTGCAGGAATCACCTTATTCACAACATATCTGTATTTTCAAAACATGCCACAAGATAAACAGTGGTTGCCTTTTGATATTAGCTTTTTAGAATCGTTCTTTCATGGACCAAAAAACAAAGCGATTTTCCCGATAGTTCCATGGATGGGTTATACGATGTTCGGTGCGATGATTGGTGCTCTGCTTCACTCTGCTCATAAAATCGTAGCAAAATATTATTTCGCGGCAATTTTTATTGTTGTTGGTTTCGTTTTATACCACCATGCATATCAATTGCTTGAAATGATTGATTCAATTTGGGAAGCAATTAGCGGAAGAAACCCGAAAATTGTGCGTGTAAATTGGCTTTATAACCGTTTAGGAATGGTGTTTATGGAATTGGGGGCATTGATGTTAATTGATAAGCTCTTAGGCAAGAAAATCAATGATAACAGCTTATTCTTAAAAGTAGGACAAAATACACTTACAATTTATATACTCCACATGATACTCCTTTACGGAAGTATATTAGGTTTTGGATTAAATAAATACTGTCACAAGAACTTGGATCCAATTCAGGTTACAATTGGTGCAGCCTTATTTATACTCTTCTTTGTGATATTAATTAAGTATTTGGATTTAATAAAAGCGAAACTATCTTTTATACTTGTTCCAATCAGTAAGTTCTTCAACAGGTTATTTGGAGTTAAGTAATTAACTCTTCTTCGTTTTTGTAACGTCAAGCTTAGGCTTTTTACGTTCATAAGGAGAAGGAGCTTGCGGTTTTTCGAACTTTATCTTTCTTTTGATTTTTCGAACGCCACATTCTTCTTCAATTACAAGCGTTACGATGTATTCTTGCGCATACTTGAACTTATGTGTCACGATCGTGTCGGTTGACGACTTACCGTCACCAAAATACCATTTTAAGGAAATTGCATCCGGAAAATAAGCCGAACAGTGAGCAAGATATTCTCCTGTTTTTGTCCGAACCGGTTTTACTTTGACCACGTTTCCTATCAACTTAAATTCCTCCAAATGCAAACTCACATACTTATAGGCTGTATTGGCAAGAAAAGCAGCATCTTTTTCCAGAATACCTTTGCTATACGCACCAACTGGCGTATTCTTAAAAATTGAAGTGAAAAAAGTATAAGCTATTAAAAATGATCCTTCTAATGTTGGATGCTGACCATCTTCGCGATAAAGATTAATTTTTGAGTTATTTCGCACATCTTGCCAAACTTGTCCTACAGGAACAATCGGCAAGTTAAATTTCGTTGAAATATATTCATATCCTTTACGAATAGAATCACTCATTTTTGTGTAGCTATCAACTTCAGGCCGCTCAGCGAAACCATCTTTATATCCCCAGGTCATATAAAGAAGTACATTCGTACATGAATTATTTGCGTAAACAGAATCTAAAATTTGTTGAATGTAAGGGACAGACGCTGTGTCGATATGCTTTTGAGAAAACGATAGTTCTCGACTAAATCCTTGCAAAACAACATAGTCCCATTTTCTTTCTTTTAATTTGGCGTATAAATCAGGTCTTAAACTATGCATTTTGAAACTGTGATTACTGAATGCATTCATTTCGACATGCATCTTCACACCTTTTGCTTCAGCGATCTTATCAAATAAAACAGGCATGCTATTCATGTGCGTATAGCTATTTCCAATAAATAAAATACTCTGGGTTTGAAGAGGAGGCTTCGTTGTCACTGCAGGTTGCTGAGCAAAAGCAATTACTTGTAACAGCAAAGTAAACAGTATACTGACAAAACGCTTGAAGTGATTGGTAAATTTCATCCTTACTTTATTCTAATTAATTTTAACAAAAACCTTCAAATATTACACCAAAAAACCAACTAACTAAATGTCAACCCTTTAAACGCTAGCAATTTTTTTAGCCATTTCTGCCAATTCTTCTTGATTGAGTTGCATTTTTGGCTTTGCAAAATTCATATCGTCCAACTTATCTATTGGAATCAAATGGATGTGTGCATGTGGTACTTCTAAACCTATAACGGTCACACCAATTCGGTTACATGGAAATGCAACCTCAATTTTTTTTGCAACTTCTTTCGCGAATACCATCATACGTCCTAAAAGAGCATCTTCAAGATTAAAAATATAATCAATTTCTACCTTAGGAATGACCAACACATGGCCCTGCTTAACAGGCATGATATCTAAAAAAGCCAAAAAATCGTCAGATTCCGCAACCTTGTGACAAGGAATTTCTCCGTTTATTATCTTAGTGAATAACGTCGCCATTAACGTGATATTTCTACAACTTCAAACTGAACCAAGCCATTTGGGGTTGCAATATCTGCAATATCTCCTACAGACTTGCCTAACAATCCTTTTCCGATTGGAGAGTCAACACTAATTTTCTTTGCTTTTAAATCAGCTTCATTCTCTGCAACTAAAGTATATGTCATTTCCATTCCGTTCTTCGGGTTTTTAATCTTCACCGTAGATAGAATAAATACTTTCGAAGCATCTATATCAGAATCATCAATAACACGCGCATTCGCCATAACTTCCTTCAGTTTAGAAATTTTCATCTCTAATAAACCTTGAGCTTCTTTAGCTGCATCGTATTCTGCATTCTCCGACAAATCTCCCTTATCTCTTGCTTCAGCAATTTGATCAGAAATAGCTGGTCGCTGAACTGTTTCCATTTCATGCAACTCGCTTTTCAATTTAGCAAGACCTTCTTTAGAATAATAACTTATTTGTGACATGTTAATCTAATTTCATTATACAAAAACAAGAGAGCCCTAAATAGGACTCTCTTGAGATATTAAAGATAATAAATTATTTTTACTTTAAGCTAATCGTTGCTCCGATTGTATGAATTAATCCAAAAGCTCCAGCGAAACGCACTGCGTAATCAATTCCTAAAGCATTTTTCTTGTCTCCAACCAATGCATCAACAGACAATCCAGCAGTTGGACCGATTAACGCATTAGATCGGTTTTCAGCACTGAAAAGGTTTTTCTCATAAATGAATCCACCTCTAACATTAAATGCAACACCAGAAGCAGTCATTCCATAATCCAATCCTAACGCATATTGGTCAGATGAAAAAGAATTTGCTGTAAATCCAAGTGCTAAATTGATTTTATGCTGTTCGTTAATAATGAAGTCGTATGCTCCACCAATAGATAGTAAAGACGGTAATTCATATGTAGCAGATCTTTGCTCCAAGGTTGCAACAGCACCCGTAGAAACATAATTAATTTGATTTGCCAAACCATCACCTTTAAACTTCATTACCGGTCCAACATTCTTCAAAGTAATACCAAACTTAATTTGATCTTGCTCACCTGTTACGTATTGAATACCTGCATCAATAGCAAAACCAGTTGCTTTAAGGTTAGACATACTTTCTGTAATTACCTTAATGTTAATTCCACCATAAATTGAACTAGAAAAAGTTCTAGCATAACCGATGTTGAACACATTAGAACGAGGTGAGAAAGTACCAATATTTCCTTCTGGATTATTTACAGTTGTAATTGGAATATCTCCGTACCCAAATGATTGCATGCTCACAGCAATTACATCAGATTCAGAAATTTTTTGAGCAAGTCCAGCACTATACAATGCAATATCAGCAGATCCCATCCAATTTGTATAATTGAATTTAATTTGCGTTTTATCTGTAAAAGCAAGTCCAGCAATATTAGTAAATGTAGCTTCTAAGCCATGAACACTTGCAAATCCAGATGTTCCAGAACCAGTACTTCTGGCCCATGGATTAACTAACATATGCGAGGCACCTGCAGAACCTACACGGTCTTCATTTCCTGCATTACTTGTAAAGCTCGACATTACAGCTAAACCAACAACTAAAGCACTTTTAATTTTTACGATTGAATTATTCATTTCAACTTAATTTTAATCTGATTAAATTCCTTGTAAATCTATTTGTCTCATTCCACCATAGAACTTAACTATTCTTTCTCCTATATCTGGAACATCAACATGAATTAGATACAAGCCACCAGATATTGGAATACCAGCGTGGTTTTTAAGATCCCAATCAACCGAAGTAATTGGACTATCCTTTTTAAATGTTCTAACTAACTTACCATTTACTGTATAAATCTTAATGTTACAAATTTCTGGCAGGTTCGTGATTTTAACACGCGTATCCAATCGACTTGTTTCATATTCAGAATACGCATAGTATGGATTTGGAACTACATTAATGATATCTAAAACTTCTGAAAGTCTATCCGAATCACCTGTTCTTGTAGCAATATCATCCATATTCCAAGAATACATTGGCTTTCCATTATTTGGGCCACCTGTTGGCGCCGAAGGATTAGAGAAGTTCTTGTATTCCTTATTTACACGTAGACTAATAGAAACTTCCGTTGCTAACAGTTGTTGTCCAGACAATAAAAGTGGATTTGCAATCCAACTGATACTTCCGTAAACATTTCTCTTAAGAGCATTGTTTCCACCTTCAATCGCTACCATATCGTTGTACAACACATGCGTTGCATTGTTATTCGCCTGTGAAGGAATATAAGCAGGATAATCATATCCTAACGTATAGTTGTTTTTCGCTTTATTTTGGAAGCTATAAATATAGATCGGGTGCATACCTCCTAAAATTGGATTTCCATTGTTATCAACAATTCTGTCCGTAGGATTCCAAATCATATCTCCTCCATTATCTGAAATTAAGAATGAGTTTTCACCAAATGCCATATACAAACGCGCACCTGACTCAACATCGATAGCATATCCTGGGAACCAACCCATTCCTGTACCAGTTCCATCTGGATTACCATCCTTACCTACACTTTGGCTTTTTCTCATTGCACCTGGCGCACAATTTCCAATATTCAATGCAGCTTCTCTTCCTAACTCAATAACCGGACATCTTGTCCATTTAGACTTATCCGCAGTGATTACAATGTCAACACTTGGTAAGAAACTAATTGAAGCGTTTTTACGAGCAGCAGCTGGTCCAGGATAGTTAAAGTAAGCCAACGGCATAAAGCTTGATTGGTACCCAACTACTCTGTGCGGAGCAATACCACCTCCAAGAATTTTTGCCCATTCTTTTTTATCATCTACTCCCACTTCATCTGGATAGTTACACGGGTTCAAATAATCAGGCCCGTCAGGTAAACAGTCTCCAGTTGTTGGATCAGTATTCGGCTCATAAGTCCCCGAACGAATCCAGTTTGTAGGATAATAAGCATCATTATCAGCAACAACCGACAGCCAACGCTTCGTACTGTCCACATAAGAAATTGATTGAGACAATAATTTTGTCGATTTCACCTCAATACCACCACTTGGCGATCCTTCAGGAGTATAGTATTTCTCTTGATTAATTTGAACAGATACGCCCCATTCTGGAATTAACTGTTCGTTATTATTATCAATTGTTCTATCCGAACTTACTGTTCCAATTAAATTTCCTCCTTCAGAATCCCAACGCTCAATCACCCAAGATGCAGTATCTGCACCATTTGAAGAAGTTGTGTTGTAATCTTGGAATTTACATACAAAATGTCCTCCAACAACATTCAACGGGTCAATTACTTTTACGTTAATTGGACCTGCACCATAATCGTATACAGGGTTTTCCATGTAACCATTTTGAATAATTGAAGTTTTAGATGCAGTTGTCAAATTAACAATTCTATTACCATTTCCATAACCGTCAAGACGCTTTATTTGCGGTCCAGAACCATAAACTAAACTAGAAACAGTTCCTTGTGCCTCAGGCGATGGATTATGTGGTATCGCAGATACCGCCTTAATAGAACTTCCATCATGCCCTAAACGAGAAGATATGTACGGTATTTTTTGACCATCTAAGTACAATGGATCATTTGGATCATATTTCTTAAACTCATTATGAGCATAAGCTACCGCAACATAGTAATACGTTTTGTGATTAACCAATGTTCTTGTTCCTTGAGCAAATTTATCTTCCGTAATTTGGAAAGTATGCTGAATTCCATTGTTTGCTGCATCAACTTTTCTAGATCCAATTGAGAAACCTAATTCCTCATCGAATTCAAAATTGATTAAATCAACAATATCATTCTTAATATCACACTGAGCAACTATTTGCGCTTTAGAATCATCATTAATATCGGCAATAGATGTTTCACCATTTACCAATTGATAGATTTGATATCCTTCAAATGTATAGAAACGATCTACCAAAGGATCAGGAATGTTTACTTTATCTTCCTCATAGTAAGATTCATCACGATTGTTAGATGTTGCTGGATTATCCAACGACAAAATCAACTCATTTTCCAATTCTTGAATAGTTAATTTCGGTGCGTAAGGTGGCTCCAAAATTCTAAAACATGCATCAAATAAAGCTTGAGCCTTAGTATCTGCTCGTTTCATTGCTTCAACTGAAGCCATTAAACCTCCTGAATTACTTCTTCCATATACGATTCCAACTGTAATATTGTTAATCGCTCCAGGAGTCAACGTAAATGGACCAGCCGATTGAACAAAACGTCTATCTCCAGGTGTGTTAGCTGATCCTGCTCCATCGTTATCTGCTTCACTCCAACCATTTGGAAAAGCTCCACCCATTGGTGTACCTTGAGTTGCCCAATCCAAAGGATCTGAATCTCCAGGGAATAAATAATCTGAAGGAGTTGTTGTTACACCTGGTGAACCAACATAACCAGCTCCACCATAAAACATTTCAGAACCATTTGCCCATGAACCGCTCATGAAGTTATAGAATTCATTTGCGTTTCCTGGATCTGAATACGGATAAACAGCACCTTGTCCAGTAAAGTATGTAAACCTTCTCATTCCAAATCGCTCATTATCAATAATTCCATCAGAATAACCTAATCCAATTCCTTTATAAACTATACCATCATCTGCTATGGCAGCAAGAACTGTTGGTACAACTTCAGTTTCAGTTGTTTCATCATAATAAGGTCCTACGTTATCTCTTAAATCTGAATCCAAATATGGACCTTCAAAGAAATCGACTCCAACCGCTGGTGGGTTCTCACCATAACCTAAATTACCACCTGAAGTTTCATCTAAATTATCACCGTTATATGCGTAACCTAATCCACGAGAAACATCACAACCGATAAAATCATCATCATATCCTCCGACATCGGCATCAATGTATTGAGAGAAATAAGTGTCATACAACGTTTGTGTTCCCTTATTGATCATTTCGTAGTTATAGAATGTCATTCTATTTACGTCATCACTTGTAGCGAAAGCAAAAGCTTGTGCTCTAATTTCCATACCGATTGGATCACCATTCGATTCACCGTGAATATTTCCATTGTCATTAAATACCCACCAGTGCGTCTCATCACCGAATAATGAAATTCTTCTATCAATTCCACATTCGATATCATCTCTATCTAAAATATCATCATACCAAGGAGTATCTCCATCTTCTGGTCTATAAGCACCATCAACACCCGACGCTCCAAGTGGATTG
The DNA here is from genome assembly GCA_913059205.1 of uncultured Flavobacteriales bacterium. GTDB lineage: Bacteria > Bacteroidota > Bacteroidia > Flavobacteriales_D > Crocinitomicaceae > UBA4466. The sequence continues at coordinate 10,718 of CAJXRM010000020.1, read as the reverse complement.
TCATAGAATGGAGCCAAGAAATAATCTTCACCTCTTGTTACATCACCATGTGCTGGCCATGCATAAATTCTATTCAAAACATCATTCGAAGGTTTAGTAACATCCTCACAATCTTCTGGCGCAAGAATTCCATTTTCACATTCCCACCAACCATTATAGGCAATTACCTCTGCCTTTCTAATAGTATAGAATTTGTCATAAAACTGGCATCTATCAGCATCAATTGTTGCGGCACCAAAGTCACGAATCGCTTCTGGTCCAACAGGACCTGTAGGGTCATAATTTCCAGTTCCAGCTGTTGCAGCTAATGGACCAGGCCAAAAATCATTTCCACCAGTTCTAAAAAGAACAGCAGCCAATTTCAATTGACCATTGATATCTTTACCACCCATCCATAAGGCACCAGCGAAAATCACTTTTAAGTTACTTCCTTTCGGAACTTCATACGCGGCCACCCCTGTGGAACGGTTTTGGAACATACTACCACCTTGCTCAATTAACGCACTAACATCATTAAATGACATCGTTAATTTTGCTGTTGCAGGAGTACAACTGGCTCCTTTGGTAGTTACTCCACTTTTACCTCCAGTTGGTCCATTATTTGGTCCGAAGTAAGCTAGTGCACTATTGGTCATCAACATTGCTGCTGCACCTAGTACGATATTTATTATTTGCTTTTTCATAATACTTTTCTAATTATGAGATTTAAAAATCGAATTTAACACCTAAACGAATAGTTCTTGGTGAACTAATATTGAACGGGTTATCTACTTTCATTGAATAGTAATTTCTAAATGACTCTTCATCCGCTTGATTTTGGATTGACAATTGGCTTTCTGCCGCTGCCAAGAATCCATCGTCATCTGCATTACCAGTCGCTCTATAAACTCCTAAAACATTAAACTTGTTCAATAAATTAGTTACACGTAAGTAAACATTCAAGAACGTTGCTCTTTTCTTGTCTCCTTTTCCAAGGGTTAAGTTGAATGTTCTATCCAATTGAAGATCTAAACGGTATGCCCATGGCAATCTTGAACCATTTGTTGTTCCATTTAACCCAGATGCGTTTGGCGAAAGAGCCGCAGCATTTGTAATGTTGTCTTGAACTGAATAAGGTGATCCAGAATTGATATTAGAAACTATGTTCAATCCCATGTTTTCAAAAATGTTAACACCTTTAATCGCTGGTCCATTATAATCTGCTCCTTCACCGTAACGGTAATCGAACGTAATTGCAAACGCATGTCTTTGATCGAAATCGTAAGGTACAATTGTTCTCAAGTTAGGAAGTCCAGCGTTAATGATACCTGAAGATGATGTTGCATCAGAACCAGTTCCATCAGCAAACTGAATCGTATAGTTCGCTGTCATTCTAATGTTTCCAGTTCTTCTTAAGTCATAAGAAACAGTCATTCCTTTTACAGTTCCAAAATCTCTATTACCATAAGTTCTATATTGTCTTGGGTAAGCACCTGTAACATTAATCAATTGAACATTATCTCTTTGCTCTCTATAGAAAGCTGAAATTTTCAATGAAGATGTTTTTGTAACAACTTGTTGGAAACCTAATTCGTAATCAATTGTTTTCTCAGGTCTCAAATTTGAGTTGTTAACTACATTGCTTCTATTCTCAATGTGTTGATATTGGTATGGATCAAAACGAGTTCCTGTAGTTGGACGTTTTGTCAAGATATCATAATGAGCGAAGAAAGATGCTTCATCAGAAATCGGGAACGAAAACGAAATACGTGGCATCACGTTAATTTGAGCTTTATAATCTTCAAAAGCATCCGCAGTTGGTGTCTCTTGACCTGGGTTTTGAAGATACGGCATAATTCCATTTGGACCTTCAATTACTTTAGGATCAGCAACCTCTGCACCGTTTGCATCATACCAAACGTTTCCGTTTCTGTATCCTGTAATAGCGTTTGGATTAAATTCGTCATTTACATATACAACATAATCTTCACCCATTGAAGTTGGTATATTTTCTATCCACGTTTTTGATGGATCGTTAGCTAATTCTTGATTAGCCTCTCTAACTGTTTTTGCATTGTAAATCAAATAAGGATCTTTCAATACTGGTTGATTTGCATCATAAACATCTACCCTAACACCAACGTTAAAAACGATGTCACGGAATGAAAACTTATCCATTACATAACCAGCGATATAAGTAGGTTGGAAAGCTCCAACAAATCGCTTGTAATTTCCATTTTCATCTGTATCTGTAAAGTAGTTGTTAATGTCAGTTTGACCTTTTACTTTTTTCCCAGTATGGTCATATCCATAATAAGAAACGAAAGAACTACCACTATTCAATAATTCATCTGGTGAAAACATGTCTAAAGTGAAAATGTTAGGATCGTATTGATCAATATTGATATATTCATTGTCACCAGGACCAGAATTAATCAATCCATTTTCTTGCAAATAGCTTCTTAAATTATAATCGAAGAAATATTGATTGTCATTATTTGCTTGGCCTCCATATTCTCCAGTTCCACTTGTATGTGCATAACCAGTATTTAATGGCTCGTAACCTGTATAAACAGTTCCTATTGAATCAAACAAAATTGGAGTGGATTTATCTAACTCATTTAAATGAGCATTTGCGTATTGTCTTGCTAAAGTCCAAATTCCCATTGGGCCATTGTCTCCAGCAGACCATCCGCGGTCATATCTTTGCTCATACTCAAAACCTAATGATATAGAGTGATCGCCAATATTCACCGCACCAGCACCTGATACACGAATTTGATCTGTTTCACCTTTTCCAAAGTAGTTATAAGGAGAACCTATATTGTTCCATATTCCATAAACTGATTGTGGAGCATCTCCATTTCTCAATCCATTTCCTTGAAGAACTTGAGTTAAGTTTCTGTAATTTTCTTCTGCCTGCCAAGAGCTCGCATAATCATAAAGCGAGAAGTATTGTGCAGTTTGAGCTGATAAATCAGGATTTGTTTCAGAAGGCGTAAATCTAACTTGCGTTTCAGCAGGAATAGTTACTTGTTCTGGTCCGTTTTGAGTTGTAGACAATCCTTGATATGTTTTTTGTCTGTCAATTTCAAATTTACCTACGTGACCATAGTTGAAAATATTATACTTATGATTTGGATCATATGCATCATCTTTCGTTTTAGAGTAATCGACCATCAACGTGTAGTATGCACTTTTAATTTTTGAACTACTTCCTTCCTCTGTATTTGAGAAACGTTGCGTCAATCTACCAAATACTCTCCAGTCAAGTGATTTATAAGCTCCAGGGTTTGAGAAATTCATTAATGATCCTGCATATGAATAGTTATTACCCCATCCATAATTTAACGATCCACCAAATGACAAGTTAACTGATGGTCCGGTGTTCACATCAATTTTACCTTGTGCAGATAAAACATGTGTTCTTGCATTCATTCTCCAATCTACTTTTTCAAAATCATCTTCTCTTAAGAAAGAAGAGTTATAAAAAGTTCCAACATCTGTTTTTCTTAAAGGCTCAGCCAATAAAGCATCACGACTTTCTTTTTTAATTCTATAACTTCCACCAGCTAATGGACGACTGTCCACTTGATCTGTATAGTTAGCAGAAACTAAGAAACCTAATCTTGGTTTGATTTTCTTTCCAGTAGAATCTTTTTGCATCCAAAGTGGACCAGAGAACATTCCTTCAACAAGGTTATATCCAAACTTATCCATTCCGTATACTTTTCCATCGTAACCATCTGGGTCTTTACCATTCAAGTACATTCCTGATGTCACACCTTCAATAGAACCAAAGTATTTTGCAGAAGGACCTCTTGTTGTTACAGATATAATACCTCCAGTTGCATCACCATAGTTTGCAGGTAGACCACCTGTAATTACAGTAACCTCTTCAATCGCCGATTTAGGTAAATTTGAAGACCCACGTACTTTAATACCATCTATATAAAAGTAAGTACCATCAGAACGAGCACCACGAACACTAATTGCTCCTGACCCTTCATTTGAATTTACACCACCAACTGTTCCGGCAACACCTGCCGCAGAACGCACTGGTAATCGAGATATATCTTCTCTTGTTATTGTAGCACCTGAAGCTCCACCATCTCTATCGATCAATGGAACCTTATAAGCTACAACTTTCATTTCTTCAATGTCTTGAACGTCTTTAGCTTTTCCGATCTTCAAATCGTAAAGGAAAGTTATCTTTCCAGAACTTACGATTACACCTTCTAATGCTAAAGGCTGATATCCTTCTGTAGGATTTCTAACTTCAACATCATACTCTCCCGGTTCGATCGAGCTAATTTGAAAATTTCCATCAAAATCGGTGTTCGCTCCTCCTTTGATAGATTCACCAGATCTCAAAATGACCTGTGAAAATGGAATTGGTTGTTTTGTATCGCTGTCCGTTACAGTACCTTTTATAGTACCTAAATTCGCTTGTGAGAAGCTGTAAGAGACTGTAAGCAAAACGCTTACCAATAACAAGTTTAGTTTTAGTAACATAAGTGCAGTTTGTTTAATTTTAAACTTTGTTGCTTTTAAAGCGGGTAAATATAGTAAAAATCACATTCATCCGGGCATTGTTAAAAAAAATTAAAATGATTTTCTATTAACATCCATTAACAAATATATAACAAACAAGTAACTTTGAAAGGTGCTAAAGTGTCAATTTACTAAATAAATATACACGTCTATTTCTTCAATGCTATCCTAAGCCCGCCAATCTTGAGACTTTCATCACCATCCGCATTGCAAAAGAAAGAATTAAAATAAATTAATATCTTTGGTTACTAGTATATTATTATCGACAAATTAAAAACGGCTAATAAATTTGAATACTACTCAAACAATAACTAATAGATTCTCAAAACGAACTGGACAAATCGCCATTTTAATCGATCCTGAGAAATCAAAAAACAAAGTTCAATTAAAAGAGTTGATCAAAAAGGCGCAATTTGCAAAAGTTGATTACCTTTTTGTTGGCGGAAGCACTGTGTCAAGAGAAGATTTTGTATCAGTCGTTTCATTTTTGAAGGAAAACAGTTCGATCCCTGTTGTAATTTTCCCAGGGGCTTCACATCAAATTTCTAAAGATGCCGATGCACTACTCTATTTAAGTTTAATTTCTGGGAGAAATCCAGATTATTTAATCGGACATCACGTTCAATCTGCAAATGAAGTATACGCGATGGATATAGAAGTGATTCCAACAGCATATATATTAATAGACGGTGGGACAAAATCATCCGTCGCATACGTTAGTCAAACCACACCAATTCCAAATGACAAAATTTCCATAATTACGAATACAGCTAAGGCCGGAATTCTTCAAGGAAAAAAGCTTTTATACTTGGATGCTGGAAGCGGAGCCCAACAATCTGTTTTGCCCGAAACTGTTAGGGAACTAAAACAACTTAACTCGCCAATTATAATTGGAGGTGGCATCAGAACCAAGGAACAAATTAGCGAACTTTCTGTTGCTGGAGCGAACGTGATTGTAATTGGAAATAAAATTGAAGAAGATATAGATTTTCTATTGGACATTCAGTCCTTTATCAAAGAATCACATTTAAACTAATTCCAGTTCAATTAATATCCTTATATTGACTAATGGATTTAAAGAAAATTGCGGGAATTGCATTTGGCATTGCCTTTTTAATGGCCATTGTATTGTTTACAGGAAACGGTAGAAGTTATATTTCAATTTCAACCGCGAAAATCATCTTTATAATTTCTGGAGCCGTCGGGCTATTTCTGAATTTACTTAGTTTTAGAAGCGGAAAAAACGGGAGCGTTTTTAGTTTCTTATATTGGGCAGGAAGTCTTGTAGTTTTTCTCGGGCTAATTTTTCTAATTATGCGTTGGCCATACGGATACTACATTGTTATTGGCGGAATGTCCATTTTAGGAATTTCGTTTATTCTCCCTGAAAAGTTAGTGTCTCCAAAAAAGAATGACAACGAATTGTTGGATGATCTTTAATGTTATGCGAATACTGCCTTCAATGACATATCCATACTTTTAAAACTATGCGTCAGCGCACCTACAGAAATGTAATCCACCCCAGTTTCGGCAAAACTTCGAATAGTTTCGCTGGTTATTCCACCTGAAGCTTCAGTTTCAATCGTTTTCGGAATTAAATCAATTATTGCCTTAATTCTTTCTGGAGTAAAATTATCCAACATAATTCGATCAACCTTTCCAATTTCTAACACTTCCATTAATTCTCGCTCATTTCGAACTTCAACTTCAATCTTCAAATTCTTTCCTGTTTGAGCTAGATACTGATTTGATTTTTCTATAGCTGGTTTAATTCCCCCCGCGTAATCAATGTGATTATCCTTAAGCATAATCATATCATAAAGTGCAAATCGATGATTTGTTCCGCCGCCAATTCGAACAGCCCATTTTTCCATATATCGGATTCCAGGAGTGGTTTTTCTGGTATCTAAAAGTTTGACTCCCGTGCCTTCAACCAATTGAATCATTTTAGAAGTTTCTGTAGCTATTCCACTCATGCGCTGCATAAAATTTAACACCAAACGCTCTGTCGCTAAAATAGATCTTGAACTTCCCTTCACCTCAAAGGCAATATCACCAATTCGAACCGAATCCCCATCCTTTAAAAATGGATGAAAAATCAAATCTTTATCGTATTGTTGAAAAATTCGTTCAGCCAATTCTATCCCGGCTATTGTACCTTCTCCCTTGACGATTAATTTAGCCACACCTACTCCATTTTCTGGAACGCAGGACAAGCTTGAATGATCTCCATCACCTATATCTTCAATAAGTGCGTTTTTTATAATTTCATCAACCATGATGCAAATTTAAGATTGTAAGTCGAAATTGGAGAAAAAAGTTGACTCTACTAGAGGTGAAATTATTGAAAATTTAATCTTCCTCAATTCGAAGACTTTCAATTTTGTATTGGTCTCCTTCTGTTTTAAAGTGAATTGTAACCCTGAATTTTTCACTGCGAGAAATGTAGTTTCCGATGGCAAATGTACCATCCGCAGTCTCTTTTCCTTTGAAGTAAAAATTAAACTCTGAACCAGGCTTACGCGTAAAGAAATCTTTCAAAACCAATCCTGCTTGGGCTTGGCTATACACACCTTCTTTACCTAACACGTTTATTAAAATTTTGGATTTACCTAAAGCAACAATTGCATTCGGATTATTCGCTTCAAAAGCACTGTCAATAGAAGTATATGGAACATCTCCCAAGATTCCCAGAGTAAAAAACAATGATGCTAATGCTGCGTAAATAAAATTCATAGCTAATTTCTAATTTCGAACGAAAGCTACAAAATTAGTGCCGAAATACAATAAAAGTTAATTTTTTGAATTGAAATAACTCTTGAACATGGGAATTCGAATGAATACACACCATTTTTTATTCCTATTTCTGTACCTTCGTTTTCATGAAAGTGAAATTAATTTGCGTTGGAAAAACGGTAAGCAAGTTTTTAATTGAAGGTGAAAACGATTATCTAAAACGACTGAATCACTACAACAGCGTTGAAAAGATTGAAATTCCAGAAATTAAAAACGCTAAAAACCTTAGCAAAGATCAAATAAAAAAAACCGAAGGCGAATTAATTATTAAGCATATACAACCTTCTGATTTTGTGGTGCTATTAGATGAAAACGGAACAAGTTTTTCTTCAGTTAAATTCGCTCATTACATGCAGAAAAAATTCAATTCTGGTGGGAAGAATTTGATTTTCATTGTCGGTGGGGCATATGGATTTTCTGATGAAGTATATGCCTTAGCAAATGATAAAATCAGTCTTTCTAAAATGACATTTTCTCATCAAATGGTAAGACTCTTTTTTTTAGAACAAATTTATCGCGCATTTACAATTTTGAAAGGTGAGCCATATCATCATCAGTAAGTTGATTAATATAGATAACTATTCTTTATATTTACCACGAAACTGTTGACCTACTATATGAAATCTGTATCTAAAAGTGCTATTTACACGGTACTAGCTCAAATTCCATCACAATTTTTTGGAGTACTTGCAGGTATATTTATCACTCGGATGTTAGGACCAGAGGGTCGAGGAGTTTACGCTTTGTTTTTCGCCGACATTTCATTGTTGTCAACTATCTTGGGATTTAGCGTTGGCACGGCAATTACTTTTTACATTTCAAATCAGAAAATTGCACGAGAAAAAACTATTGGAATAAGTCTACTTTTTTCGGCTATAACCATTCTGCTCAGTTTTATTGTTTTCGCGATTTGGATGAATACTCCGTTTGCTGAGATTTTTATTCCCGAGAATAGTGCTACATCCTCTTTCATTATAATCTTCAGTTGTTTTATCGTCATTAACCAAATTGACGTCTTGTACGCATCCTTTTTTCAAGGTGAACAGCGCTTTGAAACGGTCAATTTTGTACTAATTGTCAATAGCCTTTTTAACTTTAGTCTATACGGTATTCTGTTCCTGTTAAACAGATTTGAACTATATACAGTCGGCATAGAAGAAGTGCTCCTAGTAGCGCTTATTGTTATGACAGCGAATGCCTTGCATTGGCATTTACATTTCCGAAAAAACTACTCTTATCAATTCTCTTTTCAATTGAGTTGGAAAAAGGATATACAGCCCTTTATTCGTTTCATGGGACTTGATCACTTAGCGAATATCGTTACTTTTTTTAATAATAGACTTGTCCTGTGGATAATTGCATTTTATATGAGCAATGAATATGTAGGACTTTTTGCTTTGGCCTTTGGAATTACACAGCTGCTCACTATGCTTTCTGCCCCACTTTCTCAAGTATTATTTCCTGTAATTTGGGCGAAAGATGGCAAAAAACACATGAAAACATTTATCCTCTTTGCTCGCGCTCATTTTTCAATTTTACTTCTACTTTCTGTACTTGGCTTAATTGTAACGCCTTATGTTCTTCCATTTGTTTACGGGATTGATTTTTCAGCATCGGTACTTCCTTTGCAGATTATGTTTATACCTGCCATTTTTTCTTGTCAAACTAAAATTATTTCTGGAATTTTATTTGCAGAAAATAAAGTAAAAATTTATCTATTTTCAGCACTAACAGGATTAGTAGTCACATTGGCGCTCAACTTTACCCTGATTCCTGCAATTGGAATTGAAGGTGCTGCAATTGCTTCTTCTTTGTCCTTTGTTACCACTTTTATTGTGGTTTATATCGCCTTGGTATTAATTATTAAATTGCCCTCCAACAACTTGTTTTTTCTCACAAAATCCGATTGGAAAAAAATTAAAACCAAGCTTAAATACGCGAGAACCCCGAAGGTTTAACTCATTAATATTTATTACATTCGTAAAAACTAAAGAACGCATTGGAATCAACATACTTTTCATTATTAGACATGGTTCCGGCTTTTTTCTGGGCAATGATAATTTTAGTTGGGGCTCTTGTAATTAAAAGTAATAAAAACCGACAAGGCGATTACAAGTACTTTATGCCAAACATATTGGCAAAGATGTTTTTTGGAGTTGCATACGGAGTCTTTTATTTATTTGTTTACGGCGGAGGAGATACATCTGCTTACTTTGACGCTGCGGTTACTCTTAACAATTTGTTTTTTAAATCTCCAGAATTGTATTTTGAGCAATTGTTAAGCGCTCCAAATCATTTTCAATTCACAACTTTTTACGATTCCACTACTGGCTATCCACCGGGATGGATTTTTCGAGAACCTGAAGGTTTTTTCGTGTCTAAAATAATCTCTGTATTGTCTTTTTTTACTCTAAAGAGTTATTTTGCCATGACGTTTATTTTGGCAACTTTCACAGCGCATGCCAGCTGGAAACTCTTTCAATTGGTGCGTTCGTATAATTTTTGTAGCGAAAGAATAATTGCCATTGGTATCCTATTTTTACCCTCAGTAAATTTTTGGTGCTCCGGAATTTCTAAAGATAGTGTTGTATTTATCGCTTCAATGTATATGATATATCATTCGTTTACTATCATTTCAAAAGAACATAAAACCAGCATCATTAATGTAATAATGGTAATGTTGATGGCCTTTATTATTTTTCATATTCGATCCTTTGTATTGGTCGCAATTATTATCCCACTATTTTTTAGCATCAGCGCTAGAATAGTACGAATACTAGGAGGTGGAAACATGGCCGTCATTGCATTTCGAACCATAATTCTTGGTTCGAGCATCGTTTTTCTGGGTAGTACAATTGTTTTACAATCGGAAAAAGACTTTATTTCATCTACTAGCGTTTTACAACAAGCCTCGTCTATACAACATGATTTTCAAAATAACGACACCTATGGTAACAAAAAATATGATCTTGGAGATATTGAATTCACTAGTATTGGTTTGATAAAAGTAATGCCGATTGCGGTTCTCACAGGCATGTACAGGCCATTTATCTGGGAAGCCTTAAGTGCTACTTTAATCCTAAATGGAATTGAGAGTCTCGTGTTACTCTATTTAACATTTTTATTTTTTAGAAAAGGATTTTTAAAAAAATGGCGTTTAATTCGTAGCCATGAGTTTCTTATTTTTAGTATAATTTTCATTCTCATAATCGCTTTCATGACAGGTATGACCTCTGTTTTATACGGTGTATTGGTTCGTTTGAGATCTCCTCTACTTCCGTTCTTAGTCATTTTATTAACTGTCGACTACACCAAATTTAGCTCTAGCGAAAGTAAAGCCAATAAAGCTGTCTCTTATACACATCTCCGAGCCCACGAGACAGGCAGAA
>CAJXRM010000019.1 GCA_913059205.1 uncultured Flavobacteriales bacterium | reverse complement strand
AGATTTCTGCCTGTCTCGTGGGCTCGGAGATGTGTATAAGAGACAGGTATTACAAGCTAGTAATTTATGAAAAAAATCACGTTCGTTTTAGTACTTTTTGCGCTATTCACTTCTTGTTCAAAAACTGAACGGCAGGAGTTTGAGTATAGTGGTGGGTCGATAACTATGGCTTTAGAGTACGAAATGTCTACCAACGTTCCTAGGAATGTATTGGATTACTACTCTGCTAAAGTATTAAATCAAATTACTGAAGGACTAGTAGGTTTTAATACGGAAACTCTAAAAATTGAACCGAGATTGGCCAAAAGCTGGACAAAGAGTGATGATGGTTTGAAATATACATTTACTTTGCGTGATGATGTTTACTTTCATCCACACGAATTGTTTTCGGGATTAGATGATCGTAAAATGACAACAGATGATGTTGTCAAGTCGTTTGAAATGGCATGTACCAAAAAGGATGATGGTTCTGCTCCAAACTCCTACTCTACAATATTAAAGGGACTTCTAAAAGGTGCTGATGAATTTTACGAGGGGAAATCAAAAAGTATAAGTGGACTCAAGGTTACAGGACAAAATGTAACAATGGAGTTGATGCATGAGGATCAAAATTTCCTAAATAAAATGACGCATGTCACTGTCAATATCGTTTCGAAAAAAATAATTGAAGGTGGCCTTGAAAATGAAGACATTATAGGTACTGGACCGTTTATCTACACGACATATAAATCAGGGGAGCAACCTGAATTAATCCTAACCAAAAATATGGATTATTACGAAGTGGATGAAGAGGGCAACGCTTTACCGTATTTGGATAGTGTCGTATTTGTTTTTCAAAGTAGAAAACTTGAGCAGTTAGATATGTTCGAAGAAGAGCAGCTTGATATTATTGTTGAACTTCCAACTAGTCGAATTACTAGAATGCTTGAAGGGAGAATTGAAGATTTTAATTCTAAGCCACCATTATTGGTTCTTTCAAATAACCCTTTATTGATATCGCATTTTTACTTCTTTAATATGGAAGATGAGCGTTTCAAAAATCCGCTTGTGAGAAAAGCATTTAACTATGCAATTGACAAAGAAACAATAGGCCGAGAAATTATAAGAGGTCAGTACAATGATCTTGGAGAATACGGGATTGTTCCGCCAATTTCTAAGGCACTTCGAGGATACGATTTTAAAAGCATCAAATCTGTTGGATATACTTATAATCCAGAATTGGCAAAAAAACTACTTGCTGAAGCTGGTTATCCCAATGGAGAAGGATTTGGCTCTGTTGAATTGCGCTACAACATAAGCGACACTCATTCTGCTGTTGCTGACGAGTTCGCCAAACAAATATTTAAAGTTTTAGGAATCAACGTGAATATTGACGGGTCCAGCTTTGAACAACTAACAGCTGACCGTGCGAATGGGAATGGCGATATTTTCAGAAGTGGTTGGTCTGCCGATTACCCAAGTCCTGAAACCTTTTTGATAAATTTTTACGGTAAATTGGTTCCTGAGAATGCAAATGAACCGTCGCCGGTGAATGAGTCCAGATATAAAAATCCATTGTTCGATGAATTTTATGAACAAGCTCAAAACTCGGTAAAACTTTCTGATCAAATGAAAATGTTCTCACGGGCAGAATCTGAATTAATGAAAAATCCGCCAATTATTCCACTCTGGTATGCTGGTGATATCGCAATAACGCAATCGTATGTTAGAAATTTCAACTTCAACGCGTTAAATCACTTTGAGTTTAAAAAGGTTTACATCAAACCTTGGACTGCCGAGGAATACAAGGCGGCACATGCTGAAAAAAACTAACTCTATTTTAAATGAAATTTTATTTAATTCTTGCAATTACTTTTGTGGGTAGTATTGCCTATGCACAACCTACACAGACTGTTCGCGGGAAAGTAATGGATGCAGAAACTCAATTTCCACTATCTGGAGCGAGAATTGAGATATTCACTTCTGACACTTTAAATAAATACCGCGCAATTGCCTCCATCGATGGAGATTTTTCGATTGAAAACGTGCCCGTTGGTAAACACGAATTACTCGCCAAATTAATGACCTACGATGATAAGTATATCACGGTAGAGGTTATATCTGGGAAACAAACTATAGTCAATGTTCCAATGATGGAAAGCTTTCAGGAACAGGAGGAAGTGACAGTGGTTGCAACTAAAAAAGGATCTGTTATAAATGAAATGGCCTTGCTTTCTGCGCAACAATTTTCAGTAGAAGAAACCAATCGTTATCCAGGATCACGTTCAGACCCTGCTCGAATGGCCTCGAACTTTGCAGGAGTTGGTGGAGCCGACGACTCGAGAAATGACATTGTTATACGCGGAAACTCACCATTGGGTGTTGTTTATAGAGTTGAGGGTATAGATATTCCAAATCCTTCTCACTTTTCAATTTCTGGAAGTACAGGTGGACCTGTATCAATATTAAACAATAAAATATTGGCAAACTCCGATTTTTTCATGAGCGCTTTTCCAGCGGAATATGGAAATTCAACATCTGGAGTATTTGATTTAAAGTTACGAAACGGAAACAATGAACGTCACGAACTTACAGGTCAATTTGGTTTTTTAGGTACAGAATTAATGGCTGAAGGACCGATGAGTAAAAACGGCAACTCCAGCTACTTAGTTATGGGTCGTTATTCGACCTTAAGTATGTTTCAAGCGTTGGGAATAAAAATTGGTACTGATGCCGTGCCTGTATATGGTGATGGAGCATTTAAATTTAACTGGCGTCTAAAAAATGGTGGGGCATTGTCCCTTTTTGCAATTGGTGGGGCAAGCAAAATTGAAATTCTAATTTCTGATCAAAAGGAATATTCGGAAGATTTGTACGGTGAAAGTGATCGCGATCAATACTTCAATACATCCATGTATGTTGGTGGTCTCTCGTACAAAAAAGCATTAAATGAAAAGACATTTGTTGCAACAAGTTATGCCTTTTCTGAAGAAAGACAGCATTCGAAACACGATTTTCTTATTCGATCCGTTGATTCTGAAAACCAAATTACAGTGGATGACATGTACCGTTTACAAGAGTATAGTTTCACAACGTCAAAAGGAACAGCTTATTTCAGCTTAAAACATAAAATCAACAAGAGACATCTAATTCAAGCTGGAATCAATGCAGACATTTATTATTATGACATGATCGATTCTGCATTAGCACCTGGTCACAATTCTGCAAACCATACAAATTTCAACGTACGATGGGATTACACAGGTGCATCTACACTCATTCAACCTTTTATTCAATGGAAATTAAGAGCCACTGAAAAAATGGATTTCACACTAGGTTTACATAATCAATATTTTAGTTTAAGCAATAGCATAAGTGTTGCTGAGCCAAGAATAGGTTGGAGATTAAACTTGAACAAAGGTCAAGCAATAAGTGCTGGGGCTGGTATGCATAGTCAAACTCAACCTCAATATACATACTTGTATCATCAAACAGACAGTATAACAGGTAAAAAAGTATACCATAATAAAAACATGGATTTTTCAAAAAGTGTGCATACAGCGCTTGGTTACGAAAAATCATTTGGGAAAGGGTTTAATATAAAAACGGAGGCATATTACCAGTATTTATACAATATTCCTGTCACTATAGTCCCTTCGGCCTTCTCTTTAATTAATATGGGAAGTGGCTTTCAACGTTTTTTCCCAGAGCCTCTAAAAAATACTGGAACAGGTTATAATTATGGATTAGAACTTACTGTACAGAAATATTTTGATAAATCATTTTTCTTTATGTTCTCTGGAACGATTTACGATTCTAAATACGAAGGAAGTGATGGTGTACTTCGAAACACCTCATACAATGGACTTTATATTGCAAATGTTCTTGGCGGTAAAGAGTTTAAACTCGGTCCTAAGCAATCCATTTCTGTTGGGGTAAAAGTTACGGTTGCTGGTGGAAAAAGGTATGGATACGTAGATATTTCAGCTTCGGAAGCGCTAAATGAGTTAATTTTCAAAGATGAAGGATTTAATTCTCGTCAATTTTACGATTATTTCAGAGCAGATCTAAAAATTAACTGGAAATACAATGCAAAACGTACAACCCATGAAATTGGTTTAGACCTTGTAAATGTTACAGGATATGATAATTTACTAAGTCTTTCATATGCTCCTAATTTAGCAGATCCAACCCAAGATCCAATTGCAGAAAAAAGTCAATTGGGTTTTCTTCCGATTTTCTATTATAAAATAGACTTGCGTTTAGGCGGAAAAAATAAGGAGTAATTGCTACCAGGTTGGACAGCTATCACAGGCGTTTTTGCTGCGAATATAGAACATCAATCCAAGCACAACATTTCCCTCAATAAAACCATACTTTTGTTTAATATAATATTGTTTTGACGGATCTGGACGTGACTTTACTTTTACAAGATGATGAAACCCCCCATTCACATTTGCTTGTAAAAAAACATGTTTAAAAAACTCGAAGCGTAATCCTGAAGTAACTGAAAGTCCATAACCTGAAATAGAAACAGTTGCCATATCATTGTTTCCAGCAAAACGAAAGTCATTAAAGGTTAGAAGCGCACCTGCTGATAATCCAACATTTGACGAGAAACCAAACCACTTATTCTTTCCAAATGTCAACCATTGATCTGTTCTAGTAACATCCACTCGCATAAAGTTTAGACCGTTTGAGTTTTCATAATGAAATTTTTCTCTATCTGTAACCCAATCTTGACCGTCGTAGTCTCCAGACAAATTTGTAGATGTATCAACACCTGGGTCAATATGGCCATACAATTTCACTTGATTTCCATCATTTATTAGGTACTTTAAATGGTCATAACACAAGGAAATAGACCAATGGTCTTTGAAATAATACCCAATTCTACCATTGAATTGAGGAACTGTAATTTTTTTCGGATCAACATAATGGGAAATATCTGTAGACGGATTATCTCCTGCTCTAACACCTACTAGAGAGAAATCGTAGTCCGGACCAATAAATCGCATAGTACTTTTCGTATATGCAGTTCTATTGTATCCCCAATAGCCAAAAACAGTTCCTTTTGCATAAGAAATCTTCTCTTTCGATTTTTTTTGTCCTTCGGATAAGAACGGAATTGCGATTAATATAGCTACAATTAAAATTTTCATCGATTTACTGAATTATAAATTAGAATTTCTAGTTCTTTAGCATTTTCAAAAAGGCAACTTCTTTTTCAGTCAAATGACGAAAAACTCCTCGTGGAAGATCCTTTTTCGTCAGTCCTGCAAACATTACACGATCCAATTTTGTTACTTTATATCCAAGAGATTCAAATGCCCTCCTAACTACTCTATTTTTTCCTGAATGAAGTTCTACACCAACTTCTTTTGCATTTTCCACATTGACAAATTCTGCATTATCAAAAATAGCCTTTCCATCCTCCAAATCTATTCCAGCTATTAATTTTTTCAAATCTTCACTCGAAACTTTCTTGTTTAATTCGACATGGTAAATTTTTCCTGCTTTATGCAAAGGATGCGTTAATTTTTTTGCCAAATCTCCATCATTTGTAAACAGCAACAAGCCCGTAGTTTCTCGATCAAGTCTTCCAACTGGGTACACGCGTTCTTTACATGCTTTTTTTACCAATCCCATTACGGTCTTACGACCTAAAGGATCGTCCATCGTTGTAACAAAACCTTTTGGCTTGTTTAATAATACATATCGTTTTTTTTCTGATTTTAAAGTTCCACCATCATATTTTACAACATCGTCTGGTTTTACTTTATATCCCATTTCAAGGATTATTTCACCATTTACAGAAACCAATCCTGTTGAAATTAGAACATCAGCTTCTCGTCGTGAACAAATCCCTGCGTTTGAAAGATATTTGTTTAATCGAACAGCATGATCGTTAAAACTCGGAAGTGGATCCCCTTTTTTTAATTTAGATTTGTAATCAATGAACCTTCCTCTAGCCTTAATATCTTTAGGCTTTAGTTCAGTTTTTGACCCTTTGGACTTAGTGTCCTTTAATTTACCATCTTTTTTATCTGAAGTGCGGCCTTTAGAAGTTTCACGCTTATTTCCAGGTTTCGAATTTGAATCGTTTTTACGATTATTTGGTTTTCTTGTGTTCATCTCGAGCATAAATATTTCGGCAAAGATACGACATTTACTTATGCAATGGGATAGAACGCATTCTCTATATGTTCAATTTTAAGTTGATGCTGATTCAATAGTATCGATACAACATCAAACTGTGCATCCTCATGGACATTGTTTGAAACAATGAAATGATTAGCAACTTTAATGATTTGACGCTGCTTGGATCGTGTAACGGACAAATAAGGCTCTCCAAGAGCGATTGAATTTCGCGTTTTAACTTCAACTATAATTAAACGATTTTCTTTTTTACATATTATATCTACTTCCGAATTTTTCCATTTGTAGTTTCTTTCAACCACTTCGTATCCCTTCGTCAACAGATGATTTACGGCAACTTCCTCTCCTTTTTGTCCTAATTCAATATGATTCATTTTCCAATTTTAGTAATAAGTTAGAAAAAAATAGCCGATAATTCATAATGAACATTCTTATTCATGAAGTGTACCAAACGACATGAAGCACGTTTTATATATATTACTTCTCATGGCTCATATGTGCTTTGCACAAGAATCAATTCTGGTAATCGGAAACAGTGAAAAGCTCTGTTACCTCGAGCAATTTCCTGTAGTTGATTCTGAAAATCTTCCTGCAGATCTCTCGCCATACCAAGCAATTTACATTTTTTCAAGTTCAACTAGTCAACTTACGAAAGACGACATAGTACGAATAATTTCTTTCGTAGAAAACGGTGGAGGATTATACACTGGCTCAGAAAATTGGCCATTTCAAGCAGAATCACGGCAAATTACCCAAGAGTTATACAAAAAAGAAAATTATGGCGAATACAAAATCTCTGTAGCAAGTTCATCAGTAGAAAACGGTAATTTGAACTTGAAAACTATTTCGGAAATTCCCGCAGGAGAATCTACAGTTGCCTTTCCTTTAGACCACAGATTAACGGTTGAAGCATGGATAGAAGATCAACCATTAATCCTCTCAGGAAAGTACGGAAAAGGTAGAATTATAATTGATGGAGGCTATTCACGGTTTTATTGTGCTCACCGCAACGAAGTTTGTGATGAACTATTTGAGCGATTTAAACTATTTTTAATAAAGTAAACATTGCTAGAGCTCACCAATCAGTTCTAGTGTCTCCTTAGAAGCAACTTGTTCTGCTTTTTTCTTGGAAGAACCTGTTCCGCGACCATACACCTTTTCATTGATTATAACCTCAATTACGTACTTCCATTCGTGACCGAAATTTTGCTCTGAAACGACTTCAAATTGAATCTCCAATTTATTTTTCTGACACCAAATAAATAGTTTAGACTTAAAATCCAATTCTTCTTCAAGGAGCTGATTTAAGTTTAAGTACTTTTTAAAAATGTGTTTTTCTACAGACTCTTGCGCTTGTCGATAACCACCATCCAAATAAATAGCGCCAATTAGAGCTTCAAATGCATTCCCCTCAATGGTTTCAAGTTTAATAGAACGACTATTGTTATAATGCATAACTTTACTCAATTCCATTTCATGTCCAATATCGCCTAATGTTCTTCGATTAACGATTTTTGATTTAATCTTGGTTAAGTAACCTTCGTCTTCTGTGGGAAATTTTCTATAAAGAAATTCTGCAACAACTGAATCAAGAATAGCATCGCCCAAAAATTCCAAACGTTCGTTGGTTTCAATCTCTGGAGTAGCAACTGACTTATGTGTCAACGCACGATTAAAATAGATTAATGATTTTGGCTTATAACCAAAACGCAGAAAAATAAATTGAATTATTTCTAATTCTTCCTTTGAATACTTTTGAAAGAATGGAAACAGTGCCATGAAAAGTTTATCCTTGGTATTTCTTCACAATTACAGTAGTGTTGTGCCCTCCAAACCCAAATGTGTTTGACATTGCTACATTAACTGTTCTTTTTTGTGCTGTATTGAATGTAAAATTCAACTTGTTATCCAACTCCGGATCATCTGTAAAATGATTAATGGTTGGTGGAACTATATCATTTTGTACAGCCATTACACATGCAATTGCTTCAATTGCACCTGCTGCACCCAATAAATGTCCAGTCATTGATTTTGTTGAGCTAATATTTAAGTTATACGCATGCGCACCAAACACATCATGAATTGCTTTTACCTCAGCGACATCTCCAAGTGGAGTTGACGTTCCATGCACATTAACATAATCAATATCAGATGGAGACAGTTCTGCATCTTCCAATGCAGCAATCATTGTATTTCTTGCTCCAATTCCTTCAGGATGTGGTGCAGTCATGTGGTAAGCATCTCCAGACATACCACCGCCAATTACTTCGGCGTAAATTTTAGCGCCTCTTTTTTTTGCGTGCTCATATTCTTCCAGAATTAGAGCACCACTACCTTCTCCTAACACAAACCCTTCTCGATCTAAATCGAACGGGCGAGACGCTGTTTCAGGAGAATCATTTCGTGTTGACAAAGCTTTCAAGGCGTTAAATCCACCCATCCCCATTTGGTTAACACAAGCTTCTGAACCACCTGTTACTATTGCAACCGCTTTTCCAAGTCGAATATAATTGAAGGCATCAATAATTGCGTTTGTAGAAGATGCACAAGCCGAAACTGTGACATAATTCGGTCCACGAAGACCGTACTTGATTGAAATATGACCTGCTGCAATATCAGCAATCATTTTAGGAATAAAGAAAGGGTTCAAACGAGGAACTCCATCACCTTTGAAAAAGCCTTCAGCTTCATCTTGAAATGTTTTAAGTCCACCGATTCCTGATCCCCAAATTACTCCAATCTTATCAAGATTTGGATTTGACTCTAACAGTGCGGAGTCTGCCATAGCTTCGGAAGCCGAAACCATAGCATACTGCGCAAATGGATCCAATTTTCTTGCTTCTTTCCGATCCATGTGATCTTCAATATTGAAGCCTTTAACTTCACAAGCAAACTGGGTTTTGAACAACGACGCATCGAAATGAGTTATAGGAGCAGCCCCACTTTTTCCGTTTTTAAGTGCTTCCCAATAATCAGAAAGGTTATTTCCAATTGGTGTAAGGGCACCTAAGCCCGTGACAACTACTCTTTTTAATTCCATAAACGAACGTTAATTCAAATAATATCTGTCAAAATCTTACTTTGCGTTTTCTTCAATGTAAGAAATCGCATCTCCAACTGTTTGGATGTTTTCAGCTTGATCATCCGGAATAGCTATATTGAATTCTTTTTCGAATTCCATAATTAACTCTACCGTGTCTAGAGAGTCTGCTCCTAGATCATTCGTGAAGCTTGCTTCGTTTACTACTTCGCTTTCTTCAACTCCTAATTTATCTACAATAATAGATACTACTTTTGATTTAACATCAGACATTTGTTCCTTTTTTTATTGGTTAATTCAGTCGCAAAGAAAACTACAAACTATCAAAAATCAAAATAATTACTCATAATAATGAATTACCTCTTCCTTACTCTTTCGAGTTAATGATGGTACTTCCGCGTTTTTAGCGGGATGACCAACAGGAATTAATAAAAATGGCCGTTCATTTTCTGGTCTATTCAAGGCTTTGGATATGAAATTCATTGGGCTTGGTGTATGCGTTAATGCAACCAGTCCAGCATTTTGAACAGCCAAAAGAAAAAATCCAGCAGCTAAACCCACTGATTCAGTAACATAATAATTATTGTGTTTACTCCCATCTTCATTGAACTCGTAAGCTCTTTTCATAATTACTACAATCCATGGAGCAATATCAATAAATTCTTTTACCCAATCAGTTCCGAGTGGAGCTAGATCTTTTAGCCATTCATCACTCATTCTACCACCATACGATTTCTTCTCTTCTTCCTCGGCCAATTCGCGCAATTTTGATTTCAAAGACGCATTGGATATTAAACAAAATGTCCACGGTTGCTTATGAGCTCCGGAAGGCGCCGTTGACGCAGCCATAATAATATTCTCCATTACTTCTTTTGAGACAGGTTCATCCGAAAAATCACGAACAGATCGACGCTTATCAACTTTTTCATAAAATGACTTCGAACGTTCGATCATTTCCTTTTCCGAAATTGAATCTTGTGTGTAAGGAATAAAGGGGAAATCTGTAGATGTCATGATAAGAAATGTTAAAGTATGAAGCTAAATATAATGATACTTCCTAAATTTGCGCCATGAACAAAACGAGAATAGGAATTTTCGCATCTGGCACGGGCAGTAACGCAATCAATTTGATTCGTCATTTTAACAATCATCCACACATTGAAGTTGGGTTTGTGCTAAGCAATAAAAGTGATGCTCCTGTTCTTAATTCAGCTAAGGATTTAGGAATAAAAGTTCTTTTTTTCAGTAATCATGAAGTTGCAAATGGAAACTTTCTTATCCAAACATGCAAAAATCATGTAATTGATTGGGTAATCCTTGCGGGATACTTGAGGTTGATTCCAAGTGAGCTCATTCAACAATTTGAAGGAAGAATTATAAACCTTCACCCATCTTTATTGCCAAAGTATGGAGGAAAAGGGATGCATGGTGGACATGTTCATGAAGCGGTAATCGCGAATAAAGAAATTGAATCTGGTATTACCGTCCATTTTGTAAATGAAGAATTTGATAAAGGTCGAATTATTGCTCAGTTCAAGTGTTCGATAAATTCAACCGATACAGCTTCAACTTTGGCGAAGAAAATTCACGTTTTGGAACAAAGTTACTTGCCAGTTGTGGTTGAGAAAACAATTTTAAATAGTTAAAAGATATGGGAGCATTTTTTGCAGCATTTAGTTGGGTAGAAATATTCAAAGCAACAATGGTTTTATTTGCAGTTATCGACATTGTTGGTTCGATTCCAATCATTATTAAATTAAAAGAACAATCTGGCGAAGAAATTGGTGCATTGCGAGCAAGTTTAGTTTCGTTTTGCATAATGATCGGATTTTTGATTCTTGGAGAAAGTGTCCTGAACTTGTTTGGTGTTGATATTAAATCCTTCGCGGTTGCTGGTTCTGTAATATTATTTGCAATGTCGTTGGAAATGATTTTAGGCGTGCGATTATTTAGAGATGAAGTTTCTGGCAAGACGGCAAGTATCGTTCCTTTGGCCTTTCCAATTATTGCAGGAGCCGGTACAATGACTTCTCTGATATCATTGAGAGCGGAGTTTCAAGAAATCAACATTTTATTGGCTATTTTAATAAATATTTTAATCGTATTTATTGTTTTGAAATTGACTAAAGTCATTGAGCGTGCCCTTGGGGAAGGAGGAATTGCTATTCTTAAAAAAGTCTTCGGTATTATTCTCCTTGCTATTGCTGTCAAACTATTTAGTACAAACGCGAAAGAGCTATTTACTTAAATCGTTTAATGCGTCTTGACAATTCTCGAATTTGAATTGGTATCCATTTTCTATTAATCGTTGTGGATAGGCGTATCTACTCTTTAAAATCAATTCACTTTCGGTACCAATAATTCTCGCTCCCAAATCAAGTAGGAATTTAGGTTGAGGAATGCCAAATGGAATTCGTAGTGATTTACGCAACGCTTTCATAAACTCAGCATTTGAAGGTGAAGTTGGCGCGGTACAATTCACTGGTCCTTTAACTTGCTCATTTTTAATCACAAAATCTACAATTCCGAGAATATCATCGATATGAATCCATGCGAATTTTTGCTTTCCATCTCCCATTCTTCCTGCTAAACCAAATCGTGCTAACCTTCGTAAAACTGGATAAACACCTCCGCTTTTACCTACAACCAAGGAAGTTCTTAATGCAACTTTTCTGACATCTTTCAGTTCAGATTCAAAAAACGCATTTTCCCAATCTTTTGCTACTCTCATTGAAAAGTCATCTCCATATTCTCCGTCATCTTCAGTCATTAGTTTATCCAAACTATATCTATAAATGGTGGCTGTGCTTGCATTCATCCAAACATTTGGTTTGACTTTCAATTGACTGATTGCTTCCTGAAGAACCCTCGTCGAATCAACCCTTGATCGGGTGATTTCTTTTTTGTTTTCTTCGGTATAGCGACAATCGACCGACTTACCAGTCATATTGATTAATACATGCGCGCCTTCGAGACAAGCTGTCCAGTTGCCAATGGTGGTTCCATCCCAATTAATGTAATTAACTCCTTCTTTTTTATGACTTTTTCCTCGAGTTAAAATAAAAATTTCATTCTCGTCAGTGCCAAAAAAGTGGACCAGTTCTTTTCCCAAAAAACCAGTCCCTCCTGCTAAAACTATTTTCATCTAGGTATATAATTTGATTGAATATTAATTGGCGTTGCGTCTTTTAATTTAGATTTTCTTCTTCCTCTAAACAACAAGTATAAGTTAAAAAACAGCATTACTCCCAAATAGATAGAAAAACCACCGATTTTATAAGAAAGGCGTTCAATTAAAACTTGATATGTATCAAATTGACCGTAATCCTCAATTCTCAAAATGATTAAAGCAAACCCGACATTCAGGAGATAAAATCCTATTTCAAATAGGCGGTTTGTTGCCAAGGCAATTTCAGTTTTTCCATGAAAAATGTCTATCATAAACGTCTTGGCATTTCTGAATAGAGACCTTGCAACAAAGAAAGTCAATAAGAGAGCGATTGGCAAATAAATTGCGTAAGCTACGGGGATAAGTGAATGTTCCATGATATTATATATTTATATGTTTACGATTGAATATTAATGGATACGCACTGAGTAAAGCAATATTCACATAGTGCACAATAGCCAATAATAATATGATTAATGCCAAGCGAAAAGTGAGCACATCTAGAAGATTTGGTACGCTTGTTATAACATCCCAGCCTGAAATTGTACGAATTGCATATCCGATATTAAGCAAATAATAACCTACCAAAAGAAGGTTGTTTATGGCATGGGCAATTGACGCGTCTTTTACACAGTCAATTATAAAATAAATGCCGTTTTTATGACATTTCCACCCTACTATAACTGTAATAATGAGCGTAAACCCGATATAAATACAATATGCCCAAACGTTCAAATTCATAACTCTTGTTTTTCAAATCTTTCAGTATTTTTTGAAAGTTTTAATTAAAAAAAACGAAACTATCTCATTAGTTTCATCAATATTTTCCAAAACCACTTTTCATCGGAGCTCGCTACTTTCGAAAACATACGATCTGCGCTTTGAGTAAAAGCCTCAATTTGCTTCATTTGTTCTATAAATTTAGCTGCTTCGCCTTTATTTTCTGGATTAGTTTCAACAACTTTTAATTCTCCCAAAACATTCAGCATTGGATTAATTTCCTGACGCTGTCTCATTTGGATAACGCGCCGAGCAACCAACCAAATGTCCTTTTCTCCTCTGAAATACTCCTTTCGCTCCCCTTTAATTGACTCTTTATATAACAAGCCCCATTCAATTAATGCGCGAATGTTCATATTTGCGTTTCCACGAGAAATTTGGAGTTCCTCCATCACTTCCTCTGCGGAGAGTAAATGATCTGTTATTAAAAATAGCGCATGAATTTGAGCCATCGTTTTGTTGACTCCCCAATTCGATCCTAAGTTTCCCCAGGATTGGATAAATTTTTCTTTTGCATCTTTCAATTCCATGAATCAAATATACAAAAAGAAATCAAACTTTCAAATATTTTTGAAAGTTTTGTAAGTTGACGGTTATTTTCCGGGAGTAAATGAACCCGAACCGCCATTCTGGCCCTCAATTATCTGCATTCCCTGGGAGAATTTTTTCTCGCTTACAATTTTGCCACGTTTATCATAAACAATAAAATTCCCATGTTTTAAACCATCTTTGTAGTCAACTTCTGACATTAAGTTTCCTCTACGGTCGTATTGTTTCATTGAACCGTCCAATTTTCCAGATTTATAATTCGAAGAAACTGCTGCGAATTTACCGCCAGGATGATACGCTATCCATTCACCATCTTTAACTCCTTCTTTGTAGTTACCTTCTTCTGTTTTTCTAAAATCCTTCGATGAATATGATGTAGACAGACCATGCAATTGACTTTCCATTACTACATGATCTTTCATAATACCATAATCCATTTTCGTTTTTTTCTTAAACAATTTATAATTGTTTACATCTTTAATTTTTCCGTTATCAAAATATTCTATCCATTCACCAACCTTCATGTTATCATCGTATTTTCCAATCAGTTTTTGTTTTCCATTTGGATAAAACGATAACCACTCTCCTTCGAGTTGGCCTTGTTTAAACGTTGCGCTATTCTTTAAATCACCACTTTCCCAGTGATTATTCCATTTACCTTCCTCTTTTCCATTTAAGTATGTTCCCTGCATCAATAAAGTTCCGTCTTCATACCACGTTTTCCATTCTCCATTTTTTAGGTCATTCGCAAAGGTTCCTTCTTTGAATTTTTTGCCATTTTTGTACAAATACGACCACATTCCTGTCTTTAAACCTTCTGAATATTTCGCAGTGTAGGACAATTCACCTGTAGGATACCAGTACGTCCAATCGCCATCCTGTAAATCGTTTTTAAACGTCCCAGACATGTCGCGCGTACCTTTGTTCGTGTACCATGTCCAAGTTGCATCCTTCTTTCCCTTTTTGTAACTTCCTTCAACATTCAACTGGCCATTGTCATAAAAATACTTGTACTCTCCTTCAAGTTCGCCATTCGAATAATTCGTTACCTTCTCAGGTTCACCGGTATAATAGAAATATTCCCATTTTCCGTGCTTCTCTCCATCTTTGAACTCGCCTTTTAAAGTCACATAGCCATAAACACTAATTTCCTCAAAGGGACCATTTTTCAATCCATTTTTGTAATTGTACCATTCTTTTACGGTTCCTGTTGTATAGTAGGTTGTCATTTCACCTTCACCATTTACAACGGTTTGAGTATGGAGAGAGTCTGGTAAATAAAATTCCCATAAATAATTATCAGCTCCTTTTGTTTCTTCGACAGATTTTAAACGACCGTCACGGTAATTGTATCTCCATTCATTAATCGGAACATCCTCTTTGTAGTACCCTTGAACCTTAACATCACCTGTTTCGTACCATTCAATGTATGTACTGTCTTGTCTTCCCCATTTAAAAAAACCATGTTGTTCCTTTTTGCCATTTGGATACAGTCGAATTACTTCACCGTGCAACAACCCTTTGTAATAATTTCTCACTTCTTGTAGTTCTCCCAAACGGTCAAAATATTTCCATTTTCCGTGCTCATTGGTTGTTTCACCCATAGCATCCACATAGTATTTCCCAGAAGATTGAACTTGAATGTGATTAAAGTCCCAATACGTTTGATAATTTTTAGAAAGATTCTCCTTTTCTATTTTCTGAGCAATTGATTCAACTCCAAAAAAGACGAATGGGATAAGAAAGACAATTCTGATCATAATTTTATTTTATCTATAACTGAAAACAGCAAAAAAGTTACTTTATCAATCCAATAATTCCTTGAGCTATTAAAACTGCACCGAAACCAAAGAATACAATTCCAATTAAACGATTTAATCCAGCTAATAATTTATGTGTAACAAGAGGTCGCAGACTTTTAGCGCCGAATATTTTTAATAAATCAATTGAAAAAAAGGTAATGAGAATTGCCGCGATAAAAATAAACATTGAATGTACTGAGCCGCCTTCCGCGGCATCCTTCGCTCCCAAAGTCATTACACTAAACCAGTAAAAAACGACAAGAGGATTAGCCAAGTTCAATAAAAACCCTTTTAAAGCCAACAATAAATATCCCCTTGAATTTTTCACGTCATCGTTATCATCTTCGAGATCAAATTCTTTGACATGTTTAAAAAAATTATAAATACCATATGCGATAAAAAGCACACCTCCTATCAATCTGAGCAGAGAATTATCTTGTCCACTTGAAAGACTTTCCACTTGATTATAGAAAAAAAACGCAATCGCGATATAGACAATATCATTTAAAATTACACCTAAATCGAAGGCAATCGCAGCACGTATTCCTTTACGAATACTGGTTTCTAATAACACAAAAAAAACTGGACCAATCATGATACTCAGTACAAATCCAGTTACAATACCCTTTGCGATTAAATCCATCTAATTTATTGAGTGCTTTCTACAAATTTAACCATTCCTTTTTGTTTTGAAAGAGCTTATGTTATTAATTCAGCAGATTCATTCAAACAAGTCTTATTTATAATTATTCTATGCTTTTTAAGCAGTTTTGAAGATTTTCTCAATGATATGCGTTCTATATTAATTGAAGATGATTACATTTGCACAAAGGGTGGATAAATTGGTTGCCCGATCAATTGAAAATATTAAGTTACTTATGAAACTTGCAGCGGCAAATACTAAATTAGAAGGGATCATTAAAAACGTCGAAAAAGACGGTGTTAAAGCTAAAAATCTTGTTGAAGATTTAAAAGAGCTAAGAGCTTATGCTTTGCAAGAGCAAGATCCATTGGTGACAAAAGTATTGCGTTTGACGTATGAGTATTTACTTGAAAACAAATCTTTTGACGTTCAGGCTCAATATGAAGAAGACGAAGAAGAACAAGAATACCCAATTGAAATTGAGGATAACGAAAACTTGTTGTATTTGTTAAACCTTTTGATGAATGCAGATCACAAAATCAACCGTGAGGAAATTAAAGATTACAGAACTGCACTTAAATTAGAATTGTACTAGAGATTTTCTTCAAAGAAATAATGAATCCATCGGTTGTTGAACTCGATGGATTTTTTTTGTTATCGAAAATAGCCGTCCCTTGCATTTCCTAGTTGCAAAAAAACCACCTTTTTTATCACCCTTCAAATTTAGTTTATTGAAAGTGAAATGTTTAATCCCTCATTAAACCGACGTACGCATTAGCGAATCCAATTATTTCCTCCTTCACACCCAACCATTTCATAAACCAAACGTCTTACTAATAGAATATTGACAGTCTGGTTTTGTTGGTATTTTGGTTTTTAATATCCTTGCAGGTATACCTGAAAAGAGTTGCACTCTAGAATCTCTACCATTCTAACGAGCTCTTTTCAGGTTTTTTTCTCCTTTTTAAAACGCAAAAAGATGAAAAACACAACAATTAAATTTTCGACTATTTTATTGATTTGCTTGTTCGTGGCATCCATGACTTCTTGTGCGCCACACTCATTTCAAAGTAGAAAACATCAGCACAGAAACTTTTTTGGTGAAAAGCATAAACAAAAATCAAAATCCTCAGTTGCTTCCCTCGAAGCAAATATTATCTATGATGATAATGATGTAGCATTGTTGAACGTAAACTAAGATTAGTTTATTCGCAATACTGACAATAGCTGTGCATTTTTGTAGAATCATGTAGAAATGCGACTTCATCATCGTATATTTCTTCTAAAATCTTTCCAATGTACTTTGGGAAATCTTCAACCATTGCCGCTAACGAAAAGCCAGATGTTTCTAAAGTGAAAGGTTTATTTTGCCCCGATACGAAGGATATTATACTTGATTCAGCCAAGACATGATGATTAGCATGATACAGATATACGTAGTTCAACAGTTGCAATACGTGTTTTTGCGATTTCATTGAAAGAATTGTTGTTTCAATGTCTTTATCTTTTGTTCTAAATTTTACTTCTTTATCCGTTACTTTTCCAGATTTGTAATCGATAATTCGAATTCTATCTCCAATGGAATCTACGCGGTCGATGTACCCTACTAATCTCACTTTTTTGGTTCCGCCTTTAACCCCCACTTCTATTTCAGCCGTGTATTTTCGCTCTAAGGATTCTATAAAAACTGGCTGCGATTGTGCTGCTAAAAATTCAATTTCAGATTTAAGGAAACGTTTGGTTAAATCTATCGCCATCTGATACGATAAGAAGTTTTTACCTTTCATAAACGCATCTCTATCTCCATTGAAATGTTCCATGAATTTTTGGTGAATAACTATTTCAAAGTCATTCAACATGCGTTCAACATCAATAGAAGTAATGTTTGGTGGGGCTGGTTCGGCTTTCGTTCCATCTGAATTAAATCGTGCGAAAGGCGTATACAGATGCTCTAAGGTTTCGTGTATAAAAGAGCCGAAGGTATTGTTTTCGATTTCTTCTTCAACACTTTCTTGTTCGCCGAAATCCATTACATAACGGAAATAGAAATCGAGCGGACAGGCCAAATACTTATTTAACATAGAAGCAGATGTTGATTGGGCGAATAGCTCATCCATTCTCAATTTAATCTCTTCTGTTTTCTTTATTTCCTTGACTTGATCTTCTCGTTTGGCATCCAGAGAATAAATCTTTTTCTCAATAGCAATGTTTGGATTTACACGTCCCAATTCCATTTCAAGTTGCATCAAGTAACGACTCGGCTCATTACTTCCGATTGCCTCAGTTGCAGTGGAATACGTAACAAACAACTCTTCACAATGGTGCAACAAACGATAAAAGTGATGTGCGAATAATCCCTGCTTTTCTCGAGGCGTTGGTAATCCCAAATAACGACGTAAATCCATTGGAATCATTGTTTGAATTGGATTTGTTGGAGGTAAATTTCCTTCATTCATACCCACACAAATGATGCGTTTAAAATCCAAACCACGCGTTTCCAGTAATCCCATTATTTGTAATCCTTTAGTCGGATTTCCATGGTAAGCAATGCTTTTTGTTCCCCAATGTTGATTGAACAAATGTTTAAACGATTTCAAACTCATTTCAGGAATTCCTTCTTCAATACAGTTCTGAAAATCCACTAAAGCCTTGTCAAAACATTCAATTACAGCTTTTTCAAATGCAAATCCAGAATCCAGATTTTTATATATTAATTCATTCGAATTGCGAATAAACGTCATTGCTGCTTGCCAATCAGATTCCCAATCATTGGTCACATTTTGCAACAAATGAAGGGCTGTTTCTCCAATTTCTAATTTAGAAGGATCGATAAAAATGCGGTTGTACTTTATTATTTCAGCCTCCGCCAAAATTAATTTATCCTTTTCTTCTTTCGATAAAACAGAAAGTAAAAACGGGTGATTCCAAAAGTTTTGCAAGTCACTGAAATATATCCACTTGGTCTTAAATCGTTTTTTATTTTCTTGAATTGAGAAAATTAAATCAACCCATGTCCGCAAAGCGGTGTTTCGAATGGGCAATCCCAAAGTAATATTTGCTTTTCCAATTTTCTTCGGCAAATTCTTTAAAATTGAAGCGATGAGTGATTCATCGGCGAGTAAAAGTAAGGTCTCATCAATTTGTTCTTTGGTCGAACGTTCAAGAATTGTCGCCGCGACTTTCACTTGACCTGTGTTTTGTGCGCATTCAATCATTTCCACCTTCATTGGTTTTGTGGCAAGACGATTCTGGACAAAGTTCATTTTTTTACCATCCAATTTCTCTGATAATTCACGTAAAAACTTTCCAGCTTCATGATTGTTGTTCTTCAAATAGAAATCATCAGCATCAAGAAAAACAATTGCTCTTCCCAATTGGTTTAACTGGCGAATAATCGTTAATTCAGCCTTTGACAGTGCATTAAATCCCGCAAACAAAAATTGTTGTTTTTTGTCTTCCTTGAATAGTAAATCGATATTATTCGCTAACGTTTTAAATGACTTTCCTGCATAACACGTTTTGTTTTTACTCAAAAGTTCATTCAGCTCCTTGTAATAACCTGGAAGTCTATCCCAAAACTCCATAAAACGTTTCTGGCTTTCAGTTAGTTCTTCATTATTAAAACTCCATTGCTCAATTTCCTTGATATCCGCCAAATTTTTAAATACCTGATTGGCATCCAATAAATAACGATCGATCTCATTAAAATCGGAAAGTAGAATCGTTCCCCAATTTAAAAATTCATCAAATGAACGGTCTTCTTCCGTTTTGGCTTCTTTTAGTTGAATTGAAAACAGTTGAATTAGCGCACGTGTTTTGTCAATTATGGTTTCGGGACTGTACGATTTCACCCATTGATCCATCGTGATCATGCGCGGAGCGAAAATTGGTTTTTGGTAACGGTTAAAAATAGAAGTTGACACATATTTCTTTGCTCGTTCGGATGGAAGAACAATTGTTAAATGACTGAAATCGATTTCGTTTTCGAATAAATAATTGGCAATTTTATCGGTGAATGTCATCTTACTTCATTTGCGTTAAGAATTTCCAATAGGTTGCCCGATTCAGCACCGAAGTTTTGATTTCAGGATAAGCTTCCGAAAAACTCTTTGGCAACTTTACTTTCTTTTTCTTTTCCCAGTCTGTTTTGTAGGCAAAGATTCCATTCTCCATAACTTCAACAAAATCCATTTGTTGATTTGTATGTGTTTTCCAAAAATATGTAGGACGTGCAAGTTGATGCATTTTTAACCATTTCATCCTCTCCGAAATGACATAATTTCGCCATAATTCGTTCATATCATTTCGCATATAGGTTGGATTGAAATTATTGATTAATACATTTCGAACACCGTTATCTGCAAAGTAGATCACGTTCGATTTTTTCAATTCATAGCGATGACCGTTGTAATAAGAAGGCAATCTGTATAGTAAAAAAGCATCTTCCAACAATTTAATGTAGCGTTCGACGGTTTCATTGTCCAATCCGCAGCGTTCACCCACCACATTATACGAAACAGCATCTCCAATGGAAAACGCCAACACCTGTAACATACGAATTAATTTTTCGCCCTTGTTAATTCGTTCTGCACTGCTTAGTTTCGTAAAAACGGCATCTTGAATAATTTCTTTTAGTGTTTGTTCAGCATTCGGCAAATCTGCTAAAACTCCCGGATAGTTTCCATACACCAGTCGTTCTTCTAATAACCGATTTTCTTCTGGTAAACCAAAATGTTGTGCTGCTTCATAAAAAGAAGGAGCGAACAAATTTATCTCCAATCCTGCCATCCGAATTGCTTCCAATAACTCTAGTTGAACTTTAGGAACATAGGAGCAAGAAACCACAACAGTTGCATTAATTTCTCCAATTAAAACTTGTTCTAAAATTGAATCGAGATTGGCTAAGTATTGCGCTTCGTATAAAACGATAAAAGGAGCTTGAGAAGATATCGAGTTTGCTTCTATTACTTTTCGCACCTTTTTTTGAGAACAATCGAACAACTGAAAATTACTTGATTGTGATTGAAAAGTAGTTTCAATCAATGTTCTTTTACCCACTTTTCGTGGACCTTGAAGAAAAACGAGTTTATTGGCTGCGACTTTCTCTGTAAAAATCGCTTGTTGTATGCGTGGAATCATGACGATTAATTTTGTCATGAAGATAATAAAATTCGTAGGTTTCGCTTAAATTTTGCGACTAATCAATATAAACTTTATTAAAGAAACGTTCAGCGCGATTTGAATTCATGAATTTATTTCCACCATATGCCTTAATTATTCCGAAATACTCTTCGCTCATTACAACGCGTACCCAATACAATCCTTCTACATATGTATCGGCTATTCCTTGATACGCTTCACCGCCATTGTCTAACTTGATTTGTTTTAATGGACTCTCTTCTGGAGTTCCAATGTGTCTATTCGCCAATTGCAGTAAGCCAATATCTTCAGTGTTTGCGTAAAGCTCAACTACATACGAGTTTCCTTGACCCAAATCACTGTAAATTAACTTAAGTAAATATCCTTCATCTTCGTTTACTATTTCCATTGGTTTACCTGGGAATTCGGCCCCCAATCGAAACTCATCGTTTCTGTATGTATAGCTTTTATACTTGCGAACATTTTTCTCTGAAATGGTGGGTTCAATCGAATAAGAAGCCAAAACCTGTCTAACCTTATAACCTTTGCTTTTTAGTAAATTAATTAAACCGCTTGGTCCGGCTAAATGACCAGCTCCCACAGCACAAAATAATTTGTTATCCTTAATTTTTAAAAGCGAATCCAATTTTACCGCCATGGCAAAGTTGCGCTCAACAATTACTTTTTCATATCCTTTAGGATAAATAGACATGGAAGACCTTAAATATTCATCAATGGAATAAATATCTCCTTTCAAGTATAATTTAATTAACTCGTCCGTTGTAGAATATTCGTTGTAACCATATCTTGACCTGTTCATATTTGAAAGTAATTCAACTTGAGAATCAACCGTTTCTAATTCTACGAAACTTTTTCCAGCGTTGTAGCAATATTGCTGAAAATAGGCATCCAAAAATTGAGGCATACCGTTTTCATCACCATACGATGTTGAACTTGCGTGATATGAATTGCCATATGGATTACCTTGGTTGTCATAATTCATTTCAATGTAATCTTGACGTGTATCGTACTCATCAAAAATTGAAAAAATATCTGCTTCAAGAACGATTGTAGTAGCTTTATCCAGTGCATAATAAGTGGAGTCTGTTAACTTAAAAAGTTCTTTTTCATTGGAATGTAAACTTCCGAACAAATACGATTTCTGTTTCAAGCCATTTCCAGAAATTTCCCAAAGCAATTGATGTTTTGGATTGATTTCTTGAGCCAAACAGCTCAAAGAAAGAACAAATGGAAGTATATATTTTAGCATAATGCTTTAAATTACAATTTACTTATGAATTAAACGAGAATTCTCTCAATATGTTGGTCACCAAATGCGTACGGAATATACGCCAAATTTGGTATTTCTTTCGTGATTAAAATAGGAGTTCGTTTTCCTAGGGAAATTGTCCCGTGCGAATCCGACAAATCCATTGCATACGCAGCATTTATTGTCAACGCGTTTAATGCCTCTTCTGGAGTCATTTTCATTTTAACACATGCCAATGACCAGACAAATCCTAAATTTCCACTAGGTGTAGAACCAGGATTAAAATCACTTGCGAGACAAACTGGTAACTCATTATCTATCATTTTTCGAGCATCACCAAAGGGAATAGACAAAAAATGTGAACAGCTCGGCAATAGTGTTGGCATCGTTGAACTGTTCTTGAGTGCCAAAACATCTTCATCGCACAATTCCTCCATGTGATCCACAGAAAGTGCTCCTAACTCAACCGCCTTTTTCACTCCGCCCATTGCTGAAAATTGATTTACATGTACTTTGGGTTTAAGACCAATTTTAATGCCAGCTTCAAGAATTTCAGCCATTTCCTCTACATTAAAATAATTGCGCTCGCAAAACACATCTATGTAATCGGCTAACTGTTCTTTTTCAATTGCAGGAATCATTTCGTTGATAATTAAATCAATGTATCCTCTGTGATTTTCTTTGTACTCAGGGGGAAATGCGTGCGCTCCTAAAAATGTAGATTTTATGGCGACAGGCATTTCATTTTTTAATCGTTTTACAACGCGAAGCATTTTTAATTCAGCATCAACTGTTAGACCATATCCTGATTTTATTTCTAGCGCTCCGGTTCCATAAGACATCAAACGTTCAACTCTTACTTTTGCAATCTCAAACAATTCATCTTCCGACATTTCTTGTAAGCGTTTGGCTGAATTTACGATTCCACCGCCTCGCAAGGCAATTTCTTCATAGCTTAAACCATTAATACGATCTACAAATTCTTCTTCCCTTGATTTTGCAAAGACTGTGTGTGTGTGTGAGTCACAAAAAGCAGGCATTACGTATTTTCCTTCAGCATCGATAACTTCCAAATCTCTCCAATCCGTAATTCCACCCCAATCTTTCATTTCTCCGTAGGCCACAATAACTCCATCCTCCAATGCCAAAAAAGCATTAGGAAGTATAGGCAGTTCTTTCATTTCATTGCCTTTACGGAGTTTAGGTAGATCTTCTCCGAATTGGACAAGTCCTTTGATATTTTTGATCAGTATTTTCCCCATTACAGTACAATTTTAGACAAAATGATTGACTCTGAATCGAAGATTTATGAATTATTTAGAAACTACTTTGCAAATTCAAGAAAAACGCTAACTTTGCACCCGCTCTACCTAAGTAATTAGGTGATTAAATGCCCGAGTGGCGGAACTGGTAGACGCGCTGGATTCAAAATCCAGTTCTTTCGGGAGTGCCGGTTCGATTCCGGCCTCGGGTACCAAAAAAGTCCTTCATTTTCATGAAGGACTTTTTAATTTGATACAATCGATAAATCAATTACTCCATTTTTTATTTCACCTTTGATAATTTGGTTGTGATTGTGCCAGAAGACTTTTGAATTCGCACAAAATATTGACCCGGTGCTAATGTTTTGATCTCCATTGGGACATCGTGTTGTCCTTGTGATAAGTTCCCGTCATACACGGCAGCGACAATTTTATTATTTACGTCATAAACATCTATTTTTACCCATTCATTCTGCGCATTAAATCGTACGGTAGAATTTCCAAAGGCTGGATTTGGATACACTAAAGCTTTACTTTGTGATAATTCTTCCTCTTTCGTACCGACGGCACATGCACCAAATAAATTATGGTAAGTGATAGTATGTTCGAATAACGTTTGAATTTCTGAAGGAGCAACACCAAACCAATCTTTTAAAATTGATGCATAAACATCTCTAAAATCAAATTGCATTGGAATACCTTCCTGATTGATTATTGTGTTTCCAATCACTGGATTCGTACCCATTAAACTAAAGTCTACGCAACTTCCAAATAAAAACAATGGAGCAGCATCGCCATGATCAGTACCAAGACTAGCATTGGACGCAACTTGTCTCCCGAACTCAGAGAAAGTCATTCCTGCTACTCGGTCTTCTAAACCAAGAAGCATCAAATCGTTTTGAAAAGCCGAAACAGCATCGGAAACTCTTTTCATTAAATCAGCGTGAGTACCTGTTGTTGTTGCACCTCCAATTACTTGAGAATCGTGCGTATCAAATCCATTAACATTAAGTACATATACTTTTGATTCCAATCCGCCAGAAATCATCTTCGCAACATATTGCAATTGGACGGCCAAAGGATTATTGGCATCATACAGAGTGGATAACGAATTTCCTGCATTCGCCGCATCATTAATTTGACCACCATATTCATTGGCCTGATTAATCAACGTAGTTAAATATTCGATGTGAGAACCATAATAAGTTCCGTCATTCACAGAACCACTCGTTGATAAATTATATACATCAAATGGGTTATTTACAGCATGACAAAAATTCGCCATTAATCCTTGACAAGTCGCAGACACTTCATAACCCATACTTATTGCGAAAGGGTCTTGATACGTCGCATTTGGATAGTCTGTAGGGTAATTTGGGTAAGAGAGGTCTAATTCGCGACCGAGCCAACCAGTAGCAGGCGGATTATCAATCAAACCTGAACTCCATATATCCATAGATCTGAAATGCGATCTATTTTGCTCAGGATAACCTACATTTTGAATTATTCCCAATTTACCTTGATCAAACATTCCTTTCATTCCACCCATAACTGGATGAAAACCCACTTCAGTAGTCAATGGTAAAACAGATGGTTCAGGTATTAAAATGTTATTTCGCTGGATAGACAAATTTGAATATTGATCACGTGGTATAACCGTATTCAAACCATCATTTCCACCATTCAATCGAATAATTATCAACACCCTGTCTTCAGCTCCTATAGCTACATTAAAAAGTTTCTTTCCAACGGATTGAAACTTCATGTTATTTAATAAGATTGGCGTTCCTGCCGATGCAAGCGCTAAACTCTTTACAAAATTTCTTCTTTTCATCATCTCTCTATGGCTTACATTGTATGAAACTCAGGTGTCTGGAACACACGTGCTAATACTAATTCAACTCTTAATTTTACGGGATCAGCAACTACTGGATTTCCAGGATCAGCAGCATAATCATTGTATTGAATAGTCCATTCAAAATCAGGTTGACCATTCGTTAATATCGATTTTAATATCAATTTTTGAAGCGCGTCAACTCCTTTTGGACAAAATACATCCACAATATCATCGATAACTTGAACAGGATCTGCTGGAATTGATAGATTATCTAAAAATCCAAGGGCATTTACTTTCCAATTGTCTCCACCAACAGGAATCCCTGTATATAGCGTAAAAAATGAACTAATATCGAATCGAGTTTTTACATGAGTAGCATTCATCCACAAACGAGAAAATGAAGGCTCTTGATAATACGCTGGCCATCCTGCAACACTCGGTGGTTCCAAATATGCTTGGCCAAGTGCTGTGGAAACTCCATAAATGTATGTTTGCATTTCATAATCTGTTGCTAAACTAAAGGCATTTTGCGATTCAGTTCCATTAACCATTGAATATAACATATCTAATGGCCCACGAATTAATGCTCCACGCACAGAAATATCATAAAAATGTTCGCTTTGAAAAAGTTCCAATAATACTGGAAGGACATCGTAATTATTCGCAATAAACGTACTTGCCATTTCTTCGATTACGTTCGTTTCAACAGCAGCAGTCAAGTCATAATTAACAAAATAACGATAAAATTTTCTACATATAAATTTCGCTACTTCATCTTGTTGAAATACGATGTCAATATAATTTGAATATTCCGTTGCTCCTCCATCTGGAACTTGAACACTTCCAAAATGCGCAGAAAGCGTTTTCGTAGATGTGTCATGCAATATTGGTGTAAAAACAGCAGTAACATTTGTATCCGAATCACTTCTTAAGCCGTTCACTAAAAATCCAGTAAATATTTTAGCACCAGCCGCAACATCTTCTTCTGTATAGTTCGTATAATCTCCAGGTCCGATTTGTGGACCTTTACCTATAGTAAACAACTCCAAAAACTCGCGAGCATAATTTTCATTCGGACTGAACGGATTATTTGATGCTCCATCCAAGAAAATTAACATGTTTGGGTTAACAGTCATGTCTTTTACAAACTGCTTAAAGTTTCCTAAAGCGTATGTTCGTATTAGAGCAAAGTAATCGTATGTTGCGCGTGCGTCGAACGTGGCATTCGAAGCAAAGTGATTTTGCCAAAACAAACACATTTTCTCAGCAATTGAAACTTGTTCATTATTTATGTTTTCATACATCCAACCGATCAATGAACCAATTCTAGCTGAGTGAACAGTTTGTGACTCTACTGGATCTGTTGGGTAAACACTTGTATTCCAAGGAGCTCCTTGACTAGCAATTGTTTCATCAGGATGATATGTAATTGGTAATCCTACCGCAGGAATCTGCAAAAGATTTGTAACTGTTGTTGTCATACCAGCAGAAACGGCATCTAAAATTTGTTGATTGGTCGGTCCGAACATTGTTCTCCTTAATAAATGAGCGGCATGTGCCTTAGTCCAAGGTCCCGAATAAGGCGTCATACTGTATGATATCGCGCCTCCATTTTCATTTTCTGGCATAGTCGTAGTTTAATTTAACGCTCCAATTTACGAAGAGTTGAAATGAAAACAAAAAAAGAAGAGGTAAAAAACGGAATTAGTTTAGGAATGTGCAGAATTGAACGGTCGAAAGAAATTCTGTATCACTTCAAAAAATCAATGTTCCGTTTCAAACCATCAAACTTGGTGCGCTTTACCGCACTTTTTCTGAAGAGTTCTTGAAAGATTTCTTGGGTTAAATCCTCCCAATCGGCTTTATTCATTTTTAATAGGTTTTCATGAGGATTAAAGCGCGGCTCATTGTTTGGTTTAGAAAAACGATTCCAAGGACAAACATCTTGACAAATGTCACATCCAAACGCCCAGTTTTCCATTTTTCCTTTGAATTCCGTAGGCAATAACTCGTCTTTTAATTCAATCGTTAGGTAAGAAATACATTTTGAACCATCCACCACATAAGGTTGAACGATGGCATCAGTTGGACAAGCATCAATGCATTTTGTGCACGTTCCGCAGTAATCTTTTATCGGTCCGTCTGGTTCCAATTCCAAATCCAGAATTAATTCTGCGATGAAAAAGAACGATCCGTGTTTTGGGTGAATAATGTTCGTGTGTTTTCCAACCCATCCCAATCCACTTTTTTGCGCCCAAGCTTTGTCCATTACTGGAGCAGAGTCCACAAAAACACGGCCGCCCACTTCACCAATTTCGTCCTGAATGAAAGCGAATAATTCCTTTAATTTTTCTTTGATGACAAAATGATAATCTTCTCCATAAGCATATTTGGAAATTTTTGGCGCATCTTTCTCCTGTACTTCCGACGGATAATAGTTGAGTAGTAACGACACTACAGTTTTGGCGTCATCTACTAGCAGTCTTGGGTCTAAACGCTTATCAAAATGGTTTTCCATGTAAGACATCTTACCGTGCTTACCACTTTTCAACCAAAGATCCAATTGTTTCGCTTCTTTCTCAAGGAAATCGGCCTTTGAAATTCCACAAAACATGAAACCAAGCTCAAGTGCTTTGTTTTTTATAATAGCCGTATTTTGTTCTTTTGAATTCAACTTAAGAACTTTTTTCTAATTGTTTGATACACGTTTCACGTATTGTCCAAAGTGCATCAAAGCAAATGTGAGGATGATTTTGAATTCTCCAACTTTCCATAAACTCTTTATGCCATTCAATTTTATTGAATATCACGTCATTCGGCTGAATAACACGAGTTTGGATAATATCGTTTTTATACTTTTTAAAATTAGATTGAACAGTTGTGATGTCTAATTCTGTTCCATTCACCGTAAGGTGGCAATGCGCTTCTGGAATATAATTTAATTCATTCTTTTCCAAAACATCTCCAATTCCGGGAGTGTTCTGTTTATTCATTTTGTAAAAAACTAGATTCAGGTCTATTTTAGGCAATTCATTTAAATCAGCAATGTGTTTCAAGAAAGCATGTTTCGAACTGCAAGTACCTTTACGCTCATACCACACCAAATTTAAGTTATTTCTATCTGAATTTCTACCGTAGTGAAAGCATTGCACGGAGCGAACAATATCGTCCCAAGTTACAACCCCCGATTCTAGTAAATCCGTTGTTAAATCATCTGTTGAATTTAACATTAGTGATTCCATAATTGAAAAGTTAAAACAATCCTCCTTGAGTGAATCCCAAGTTTTTTCCCAAATGTTTATACGTCTTTTCAGTCACTTTTCTACCGCGTGGAGTGCGCATCAAAAATCCTTCTTGAATTAAAAAGGGTTCGTAGACTTCTTCAAGTGTTCCAGCATTCTCTCCAATAGCGGTAGCAATAGTAGTCAAGCCAACAGGGCCTCCACCAAACTTGTCGATGATTAAGGTTAATATTTTGTTATCCATTTCATCCAAACCATTTTGATCTACATTCAACGCTTCAAGCGCATGATTTGTAATATCTAAATTGATTCGACCATCGCCTTTGATTTGGGCAAAATCTCTAACCCTACGTAAAAGTGCATTTGCAATTCTCGGTGTACCGCGACTTCTACTTGCTATTTGATAAGCAGCATCCTCATCAATTTCAATATTCAATAACCCTGAAGATCGCTCAACAATTAATGTCAAGGTTTTAGCATCATAATATTGTAGCCTGAGGTTTATACCAAAGCGTGCACGAAGTGGTGAAGTCAACAATCCTGAACGAGTTGTAGCACCAATTAACGTAAAAGGATTTAACGCAATTTGCACTGTTCTTGCATTTGGGCCACTATCGATTAAAATATCGATACTGTAATCCTCCATGGCAGAATACAAATACTCTTCAATAACCGGACTTAGTCTGTGAATTTCATCAATGAAAAGCACATCGCCCGTTTCCAAATTAGTAAGAAGTCCTGCTAAAT
This sequence comes from uncultured Flavobacteriales bacterium, assembly GCA_913059205.1. Classification (GTDB taxonomy): domain Bacteria; phylum Bacteroidota; class Bacteroidia; order Flavobacteriales_D; family Crocinitomicaceae; genus UBA4466. The sequence continues at coordinate 11,200 of CAJXRM010000019.1, read as the reverse complement.
CGCCTGGTTTATCTAAAACAGGACCGCTAGTGATCTTACACCCAACTCCTAATTCATTTGCAATGATATTCGCCAAAGTCGTTTTACCGAGTCCTGGAGGTCCATGAAGTAAAACATGATCAAGCGATTCATTTCGTAAAGTCGCCGCTTGGACAAATACTTCAAGATTAGCAACAATCTTTTCCTGACCAGTAAAATCTTCCAATCGTTTCGGTCGGAGAACTCTATCGTAATCCTGTTCACTGTTTTCAGCTTCGCTTCTATAATCAAATGTATCTTCCAATAGGAAATGCTTTGTTCAAAAATACAAAAAGCCCTTTGTCAAATAACAAAGGGCTTCAATTAATTTTATTTTCTAGTGTTCTTCTTCGCCTTCAGCTAAAGGAACATCTTGTGGTATGAAGTCCACATCGAAACCTGGTTTAGAATAATCATATGGCCATCTGTGTACAGTTGGTAATTCTCCTGGCCAATTACCGTGAATTCTTTCTACTGGTGTAGTCCATTCTAAAGTAGTTCCTTTCCAAGGGTTAGCAGGAGCGATTGGTCCTCTTAAAATACTGTAGAAGAAATTAAACAAGAACAACAATTGTCCCAATGCTGCGATAATCGCGAATACTGTAATAATTACATTTAAATCCAACATTAAGTTGTATGACTCAATATCAAAATCACCATAAACTGAATAATCGTAATATCTACGTGGCGCACCTGCCAATCCAACAAAGTGCATTGGGAAGAAAACTCCATAAGCTCCAACGATCGTAATCCAGAAGTGAGCATATCCTAAACGAGTATTCATCATTCTTCCGAACATTTTTGGGAACCAATGATAAACACCACCAAACATACCAAAGACCGCAGACAATCCCATTACGACATGGAAGTGAGCAACTACGAAGTATGTATCATGAATAGTGATGTCAAGAGCAGCATCTGCAAGAATAATTCCAGTAACACCTCCAGTAATGAATGTAGAAACCAATCCGATAGCAAATAACATTGCAGGAGTATAGACAATTGATCCTCTCCATAAAGTTGTAATGTAGTTAAATACTTTTACCGCAGAAGGTATTGCAATCAATAAGGTTGTAAATACAAAGACACTTCCTAGGAACGGATTCATCCCCGTGACGAACATGTGATGTGCCCATACAATAAACGAAAGGAAGGCAATTGCCAAAATGGATCCAATCATTGCTCGGTAACCAAAAATTGGTTTTCGCGAATTTGTTGCAATAATCTCTGAAGATAGCCCAAGAGCTGGAATCAATACAATATAAACCTCTGGGTGACCTAAGAACCAAAATAAATGTTGATAAAGCAGCGGTGATCCACCATGTTGCGTTAACATTTCACCTCCCACGATAATATCAGAAAGGTAGAAACTCGTACCTGCTAATCTATCCATCATTAACAGCAATGCTGCTGATAACAATACAGGAAAAGAAAGAACACCGATAATCGCTGTGATAAAGAAAGCCCAAATCGTTAAAGGTAGACGAGTCATTGACATTCCTTTTGTACGTAGATTTAACACCGTTACGATATAGTTCAATGAACCAATCAAAGATGACGCAATGAAAACAGTCATAGAGAATAACCAAAGTGTCATTCCTAAACCAGATCCGCTAACAGCTTGAGGCAATGCAGATAAAGGAGGATAAATGGTCCATCCAGCCATTGCAGGCCCCGACTCTACAAATAGAGATAATAACATCAATACAGATGAAATTAAGAAGAACCAATATGAAAGCATATTCAAGAAACCTGAAGCCATATCTCTTGCTCCAATTTGCAAAGGAATTAAGATATTAGAAAATGTTCCTGAAAGTCCACCAGTCAATAAGAAGAAGACCATAATTGTACCGTGAATTGTTACCAACCCCAAATACATATCTTCCTTCATTACTCCACCCGGAGCCCAGTTTTCTCCCAAAAAGAAGGAAACAAAATCAGAGCTTTCACCTGGCCAAGCCAATTGAATTCTGAACAAGATGGACAATAACATTGCCACAACCCCCATGAAGACAGCAGTCATAAGAAACTGCTTACCAATCATTTTATGATCTTGGCTAAAGATATATTTTGATACAAAACTCTCGTGGTGGTGATCATGATGATCATGAGAATCGTGGTGTCCGTGTGCTTCGTGCGCTACTGCAGCCATTTCTATCTATTTTAATTTAATATTATTCTACTAATTAATTTGCTGGAATTGCAACTTGAGTTGTATCTCCATCAACAACACCTTCTGGTGTTATATCTGCAGCTGGTGCCACAGTTGCGAAATATTTATCTTTGAATGTTTCCATTTTCTTAGATTCCATCCATTTCATGTAATCTTTCTTTTCCAAAACAACTACAATCATTTTCATTTTGTAGTGCGCTCCACCACAAATCTTATTACACATCAACACATAATTGAACTTTGGGTTCTTTTTGTATTTTCTGTACTCTTCAGTAGACGTATCAGGCGTAAATTTGAAACGAGTTGTCATTCCCGGAACCGTATTCATTTGGGCTCTAAAGTTTGGAAAGTACGCTGAGTGAATCACATCCTTAGATCTGAAGTTAAATTCATACTCTTTCCCTTTACATAAGTATAAAGTATCCTTTTGAATGATATCATCCCATGCCTGTGCATCCAGTTTCGCATCGTGACGACCTTTCATTTGATAAAGCAAACGAACTAACATTTCTTTACGTCCTAGATCAGTCATCATTTTTTCGCGTTCCTCTGGAATCATCATTAATTTAGAGTCATTTAGTTTTGATTCTAAAGCATTGATTCCCATTGCACCGAATTCCATTTGATAAATTGCTGAATCCAAAGTGGCAGTTGTTAAAATTGCCAATTCATTATTATCAGTTGTTAATTTGTAATCAAATTTTCCTAAAATATTATCCGCACCAGAGTAACGAGCAGTCCAATCAAATTGTTTTGAGAATAACTCTACTCTAATTGATTCAGGAACCGCTTCATCTGTAACCTGATTCCAACTTTTTAATCCTAAAATGATAATAACCGCAAGTACACATGCTGGAACCACGGTCCAAATCATTTCCAATTTATTGTTGTGTGGGAAGTAAAATGCTTTTACACCTGGTTTCTTTACGTATTTAAAGGCAAACAAGAATAATAAAGCATTTGTAATAAAGAATACTGCAACAATGATTATGAAGTTCAAATTCAATAACCAATCAATTTCACGACCGTGAACTGAAGCGGCATCACCTCTTCCTGTCCATCCGTATTTCAACATTAGCCATATAAACCCACCAAACAATACAACCATGAAAATCAACATCATGTTCGCATTAAAACGATTGTCTCTATTACTAATTTCCCCTTCTTCCTTATTTCTAAGTTTAGATGAAAGCTCATAGACTCTCATCAGTTGCGCAACAGCGATTACTCCTAAAACTATTACCGCTAATATGACCAATTTCGTTACCATCTACTTTTAATGTTATCTGTGATAAATGTTTTTAAATTTCGTGATGAACACTTTCATCTAAGAATGGGTGATTTACTGGGCTCAAAGGAGCTTTCGTAAGATTTACAAGAATAATTCGAATAAACAAACCTGCAAATGCCAATGCCATTCCAATTTCTAAGAATCCAATTTCAGCAGTTGCTCCCATTGAACCTCCTACAACCATAATGTATGCATCTAACCAGTGTCCAATTAAAATTATAACACCTACCATTGTCAGAATTCCAGAATGTCTTTTTGCTTCTCTAGACATTAAAAGCAACATTGGGAAAGCAAAGTTGATAAAGAACATTGAAAAGTACAAAATTTTGAAATTTTCAATTCTCATAATGTAGTATGTTACTTCTTCTCCAATGTTAGCATACCAAATCAACATGAATTGTGAGAACCATAAGTAAGACCATAAAAATGATGTTGCAAAAGTCCATTTTCCCAAATCATGAATATGTGAATCATTTACTTTAGGCAAATAACCTAATTTTTTAAGATACAACGTTAAAGTCACCAATACAACCATAGTTGACACCCACATTCCAGCAAACGTGTACCAACCAAATAATGTAGAGAACCAGTGAACGTCAATTGACATAATCCAATCCCAAGATGAAGTTGAACTAAACACCGCAAAGAATACTAAAAAGTGTGCTCCCTTTCTATAGTTTTTAAAGTGAATTTCAGTACCGCCTTCAATATCTTCCTTTAGTGATCTTTTTCTAAATCCTACCCAGAAAATATAGTAAGTTGCTAAATAAACCACTGTTCGAATCCAGAAAAATCCTTTATTCAAATATGCAGCCTTTCCTTGAATTAACTCATCATGCGCAACTGTTTCTGGGTCCATCCACGTATAGATATGAGCACCGTCTGTAATTGTCAAAGCAAGCATAACGAGAACCATCATTCCAATTCCGTAAGGAATAAAACCTGCAACAGCTTCAATCACTCTTTTTACCGCAGCATACCAACCTGTTTCAGTTGCATATTGCAATGCAAGAAAGAATAATGCCCCTAATCCAATCGAAAAGAAAAAGTAGCTATCGATTAAGCCGTTTGCAATAATTCGTTGCTTAAAGTTCGTATCACCCATGTTCAAAGCAATTCCTATTGCCGTGAACAATACACCAATGACAATTAATGACATTGTAAATACTTTTGCCTTTTTTGCTATTTTGAATTCCATCTTCTTAATTCGTCAATTTATATTCAATTAATGAGAAAGTGAGTCAGCAATCACTGCCATTTGCATTTCTGCACCTGGAGTACCGTAATCCGCATTCTGAAACTTTCTTATGTAATGAACCAAAGTCCATATTTCTTTCTTATTCAAGATAGAGTTGTGCGCTCCCATAAATCCTTTTCCATAATAAATAGAATAGAAAATTTGACCGTCACCCAACGCTTTTAAATTTGCATAGTCCGGAACTCCAACATACGCACCACTTAACATCATTGGTCCATTTCCATCTCCTTTTTCACCGTGACAGTGCGCGCACGTTGAATTGAAAATTCGTTTACCATCTGCAAAAATCTTTTCAGAATTTGCTTCAGTCAACACTAACGGATTTTTATCTGCTGCAGCTGCCTCATATTCATTAGAACCAACTAAATCATAACCGTATAATCCATGAGTTTGGCGCATCGATGTATGTCCTTTTCTTCCATAAGGAAGCATTAACATTACTTCACTTGAATCTGTTCCATAATAAGGAATTGTTCCAAACGGAGGCACTTTAGCTGAAAGCTTCATTTTTAATTCAGCGTTCTCACGACCTTTAATTTCACCGTAATCAACATACGGTTCAATTGCCGACGAACGATACATGTCTGGCATGTATTCAAATCCTGCACTATCAGGATCTGCACCACATGATCCCAACATAATCGTTGAAACGGCTGCAATTGCTATACTTGATATTACTCTAAATTTCATTTTATCCTGGTGTAAGAAAATTATACAATGTCTTTTTGTTCCAACTCAACAATACCTGTTCCTTTCAACATGTCCTCTAATTCTGTAACAGAAAACTGATGGTTATCACTAGTTCTCAATTCCATAACAAAACGATCATCCGTTGTTCTTGGGTCTGGATTTTTAGCTTTCATCCCAGGTAACGTTCTATTTGCAATTAAATAGGTAATTGCCATTCCATGCGCTGCGCACAATACCGTAAACTCAAATGAAATCGGAATAAAAGACAACATGTTATCCATATAAGAGAAACTTGGTTTACCACCAATATTCATAGGCCAATCCACAATCATGAAATAACGCATACCCACTGTAGCTAGTGTCAAACCTATCAATCCGTAGATGAAGGCAAAAATACCTAAACGCGTTTGTTCAACTCCAATTATAGGATCAATCCCGTGAATTGGGAACGGTGAAAATACATCCGCAACTTTCACTCCTTTTGATACCAACTTCTTAGCGCCGTCTTTTAGTACGTCGTCATCGTCATACATTGCATATATTACTTTGTCTGCCATGTCTTATTGATTGTTAGATTTATTCATTAACTCTTTGGCCTGTCCTGCCCAGTCATCCTTCTCAGCTTTACCTGCAGACTTTCCTGTCATTTCATCCATTATATCATACTCACGTTTCGTCATTTTACTGATTTGCTCGTAAGAATAAATTCCTATTTCGTTTAAAGCAGTTTCCAAAACTGGACCAACACCAGTAATTGCTTTTAAGTCATCTGCTTTATCCGATGAAACCGTACCAACTATAGAAAGTAAATCATTTGTATTGGACGCCGTTTCTGTAGTTGTTGTTTCTACTGCAGGCGTTTCTTCCTTTTTCGCTTCAACAACTGGTGCCGAAGTTGGATGGTGTCCTGCGTCTCCATTTTTGTAAGACTCTCCAGATGATTTCAAGATTGTTTTTAACTCATTCAATGCCAATACAGGGAAGAAACGAGCAAACAACAAGAAGAATACGAAGAAAAGTCCAATTGTTCCCATGTAAACACCAATATCAATGTGACTTGGGTAGTGCATACTCCATGAAGATGGAAGGTAATCACGGTGCAATGACGTCACAATAATTACATAACGCTCAAACCACATCCCAATATTTACAACAATCGATATAAAGAATGTAAATAATAAGCTTCGTCTTAATTTCTTAAACCACATCAACTGTGGAGATACAACGTTGCATGTCATCATCGCCGCGTAAGCCCACCAATATGGTCCTGTTGCACGATTAATAAAAGCATATGCCTCATATTCAACACCAGAATACCATGAAATAAACAACTCAGTAATGTATGCCGTTCCAACAATAGAACCGGTAACCATGATTACTATATTCATGTATTCAACATGCTTTGTATGAATGTATGCTTCCAAGTGCATTGCTTTACGCATGATTAACAATAGCGTTTGTACCATTGCAAATCCCGAGAATACCGCTCCAGCAACAAAGTACGGAGGGAAAATCGTTGTATGCCATCCAGGAATAACCGAAGTGGCGAAATCGAAAGATACAATCGAGTGTACAGAGAATACAAGTGGAGTTGCTAAACCAGCAAGAACCAACGAGATCAACTCAAAACGATTCCAATGTTTCGCTCTACCTGACCATCCAAATGAAAGGATGGAATACATTTTTTTAGAAAGTGGTTTCTTCGCTCTATCTCTAATTGTAGCGAAATCAGGAATTAATCCAATGTACCAGAATACAAATGAAACCGATAAATAGGTTGAAATCGCGAATACGTCCCAAAGAAGTGGCGAGTTAAAGTTAACCCATAAAGATCCGAAATGATTCGGCAATGGTAATACCCAATAACCTAACCAAAGACGACCCATGTGAATTAACGGAAACAATCCTGCCATAAATACTGCAAAAATTGTCATTGCCTCTGCAGAACGGTTAATCGCCATTCTCCATTTCTGACGGAACAATAAAAGTACCGCTGAAATTAATGTACCGGCGTGACCAATACCAACCCACCAAACGAAATTAGTAATATCCCAAGCCCATCCAATGGTTTTGTTCAATCCCCAAACTCCAACTCCAGTTCCTAGTAGGTATAGAATACATCCAACACCGTACAAACCGATTATTAAAGCAATCCCAAATAAGATATACCAAGTTTTTGGAGCCTTATCCTCGATTGGCTTACATACATCTTCAGTGATGTCGTGATAGGTCTTGTGACCTAAAATGAGGGGTTCTCTAATTGCTGCTTCCTTATGCATTACAATAGGTTTTTATATTCAATTAATGATGATTGCTTCCTTCGTGAGCTTCAGTTGCGTGAGCTTCGTCATGACCACCATGACTCGCTTTTTCAACCTGTAACTTATCTAAAAGACTATTCTCTTCGTTTCTAACTTTAACTTTAAACCAAACATTCGGTTTAACGCCAATCTCTTCCAACGCTTGGTATGATCGCTTATCATCAGCACTTTTTCGTACCATTGATTTTAAATCATTCCAATCTCCAACTGTTATTGCATTTGACGGACATGCATCAGCACATGCTGTTGCATAATCACCATCCTTCACTGGACGAGCTTCCTTCTTCGCTTCTAATTTTCCTTCTTGGATACGTTGAACACAGAAAGAACATTTTTCCATAACACCTCTCGTTCTTACCGTAACATCTGGATTTAATACCATACGTCCTAAATCGTCCTGAGCTGGGTTAATTTCAGCTTGCGCTTTGTAAGAAGGGTAGTTAAACCAGTTAAAACGACGCACTTTATAAGGACAGTTGTTCGCACAATATCTTGTACCAATACATCTGTTATAAACCATTTGGTTCAATCCTTCATTACTGTGTGTTGTTGCCGCAACAGGACAAACCGTTTCACATGGTGCATGGTTACAGTGGTGACACATCATTGGTTGATGAACCACCTTAGGATTCAACGCTGCAATTTCAGCATCGGCGTAGGTGAAATCCAATTTATCTTTCTTTGTTCCAATAGCTGCTTCTTCATCAGATGAGAAGTAACGATCCAAACGCAACCAATGCATTTCACGTCCTTTTCTAATTTCTGTTTTACCAACTACTGGTACATTGTTTTCAGACTGACATGCAATTAAACAAGACCCACATCCGAAACATGAACTCAAGTCAATTGTCATTCCCCAACGGTGTCCAATATTTTCAACTGGATGTGCTTCCCACAAATCAAATTCTCCTACTGGAGCTTCAACGTGGTGACCGTGCTCGTCTAATTTTTGTAATGTAAACGCTGGATTGTAAGCCTCTTTTCCTTTAGATTTAAAAATATCCAAAGTAGTTTCACGAACAATTGAATAACGTCCCATTACCGTAGAGCTAATTTGTGTTGCTCCGATAAGGTAGGTTTCGTTTAATTTCGTGACAGTACAATCAGCCGAGTAAGACATAGAACCATTTGAATACGAAGTAAACGCGAAGGCGTTAGCACCAATAGGTTTTGGGTTTCCGTTTTCTAAAATTATATGTCCACCGTATTCTTTTGTTTGGTAAGCTGCCTTCCCAATATTTTCTCCATTGGCACCACGACCGTAACCCAAAGCTACTCCAACTGTTCCTGGTGCTTGTCCTGGAAGCGGGTAAACTGGCAAAGTCAATTCTTTAGAACCAACTTTGATCGTTGCTAAATTCAATCCATTTTCTTGGTCAAAGATAGTTGCGTAACCAGCTTTTGCCATTTCAACAGGATTCATTGTAATGTAGTTATCCCAAGTCACTTTAGTCATTGGATCTGGCATCTCTTGTAACCAAGGATTATTTGCCTGGAACCCAACTCCCATTCCTGCTTTTTGGTATAAAATAACTTCTCTATCTGATGTTTTTGGCAATTTACTTGCTATTCCAGATAATGCAGCATCGTTAAACGCAACAGCTGTTGCCGCTGGAATTGGATCATTGTCACAACTGTTGTGAACAATCATATTCCAATACGTTTCCGCATCTGTATATTTCGTTTGCATTGGGAATCCATATTGTTGCCAATTACCTTTAATGTAATCGTAAGCAACTTTTGAATCTTTCCCTCCTCTATTTGCATTTCCAGCCCAAACCAATAAAGACTCAACAACTGAGGCTGTATTGTGCAAAGGGCGAATTGTTGGTTGACCAACAGACCAGTGAGCCGCAGTAGGATTGTAATCCGACCAAGATTCTAGTCCGTGATGATCAGGAGCAATATATTTAGCCTTAGCAGCTGTTTCATCCGCGTACATCGACATTGAAACAGTTGTTTTTATTTTAGCTAGCTTTTCTGCAAACTCAACGCCATTTGGCAATGTGTAAGCTGGATTTACTCCAAACATAACAACTGCATCTGGGCCTTTTCCTGCAATCACATTCTTAACAAAAGCGTTCATGTTCTCATCTTCCGATTTGAACATGTTAATAGGGTTATTTAAATTAATAGTTGCCGTGTAAGCTCCTAAAAATGCATTCAATTTATTTGCTAGTGTTTGAACAGCCACATTGTTAGATCCTGCAACTACAAGAGAGTTTGCTTTTGATTTTTTCAATGCTTTGATCGCTTCATTCGCAATTTTTGTGTTCGCTGCATCCAATTTTGTTGAAACATCTGTGTTAACACCCAATCCTTTCAAAATGTAGGCTAAAACGTTTGCTTCTTCAGATGGTTTAATCATCCCACGAGCATCCGCATTTGATCCTGTAATAGAATGTAATGATTCAAACTGGAAGTGTTTTGACATCCACTCACCATCTGGATTTCTTCTAGAAGCGTATTGACCCGCGAACTGAGTTGGTAATAACCATGAATTCAAAAAGTCAGCTCCAACAGAAACGATAGTTTTTGCTTGTGAAAAATCGTAATCTGGAATAATACCTGCAGAAGATGGATCTTCAGCAACAACTGTCAATCCAAAAGAGGCTTTATTTGCAGCACGCATTGCAGAATAAGAAACGGCATCGTATTGTATGTGTTTTACTTTTCCTTCGTAGGCAGCTGAAAATTCCGCAATTGCTCCTCCAATAGAAGGGCTAATTACTGTATTTGATAACAATACTATTTCCTTCGCTGATTTCAATCCTGCGATAACTCCTTTATCAACTTCAGAGTAAGATTTCACTTCACCACCAATAGTTGGACCTGTTAAACGCGCACTATCGTATAAGCTAAGTACCGATGCAATAATTTGAGGATTAGTCGTTCCTTTTGTTACACCGAAATCTTTATTTCCTTTAATATAAATTGGTCGTCCTTCTCTTGTTTTAACCAATATACTTGCATATGCATTACCATCGTAATAGGTAGAAGCGTACCAAGTAGCTAAACCGGGAGTTACGTTTTCAGGTTTATTAACGTAAGGAATTGCCTTAGTAACAGGCGCCTCACATGCGGCAACTGTAGCAGCTGCAACACTAAACCCTAAAAATTTCAAGAAATCACGACGCGCTGTCGATGTTTCCTGTAAACTTTCATCGCTCAAAAACTCTTCAACTGAAGATTGAGCAGGAAACTCTTGATCTCTGGATGCTAAGAATTGTGGAGTCTCTTTTAACTCATCAATTCCTTTCCAATATTTTCTTGTCATTCCCATAATTCTTATTTCGAATTCTTCTAGTTCCTAAAAAATTAATAGTGGCATTTAGCGCATTCCCATCCGCCAAGTTCTTTCACAGTCACCTTGCCATCTTCAAGATATTCACCGTATAATGACTGTCTCTTATACACATCTCCGAGCCCACGAGACAGGCAGAAATCTC
>CAJXRM010000018.1 GCA_913059205.1 uncultured Flavobacteriales bacterium | reverse complement strand
GAGATTTCTGCCTGTCTCGTGGGCTCGGAGATGTGTATAAGAGACAGATTTAGGCTTCTCTCCTATCACAACTTCTTCAAAGCCTTCTGGAAAGGTAAAAAAATCGAAGCGTAAGGCGATTAAAACTGGAGCAAGAGATTTTGATGGAACACCAACAACAAACTCCAATAGAAAAGAACGGAAAGATTTGCAAAGCACAATTGTTAGACTGTACAACTTATACGAGGCATACAAAAAGAAAATTGCTGATTTAAAAAAGGAAAAAGCTGAAGCGGTTGACTTGATGGCAATATATCAGCGTAAATTGGACATCTACAAACAAGCAATGGGAATCCGTTGGGCAACGTTTACAGAAGAAAATGGATTGTATACGTTTGAAGATTCTACCACCTTTGACATCATCACCCAGGAATTTAAATTTAAACCATCGGCTGAATCTGAAGACTTTGAAGTTCGATTAATCGCAATTCCAGAATCGTGTTTGTCACGATTAGCGGATGAAGTCATGTTACACATTAATGTAATGGATGCAGAACCAAATTATGATGCGCGAATCAACTTGGAATTAATGGACGTTTTTGAATCGGACAAATGGGACTTACCGAACGCGTTGTTCAAAGACAAAGACAGTGTTGCTTTACGTATCTTTTTTGAAGGAATGTTGGATAAAAAAATACCGTTTGAAATTATTGCGCGAGGTCAAGGTGTTGGAAGCTGGAATGGCGTTCAAACAGTAAAAGATTATTCAGCCAAAGAACTTTCTCGTTATCCAGGAAATAAAGGTAAGATGGATTCTACATTTGTTCGTCTTCGAAAATCAGAAGTGATCATTCACATTGATAGAGCTATCACAATGGAAGTCAACTCATTTACCGATCCTGTCTCCTCTTCCATTTCAATTTCAAATGAGGACATTCTTGCTGCGATGACAAAATACAAGCTTTCTAAAAATGACATTTTGAGCGCATATCGAACGGCAACTATTTTGAAAACATTGAAGACGGAAGTCAATGTTCTTGCTGGAAAATATTTAAATCGAGAAGAAGCAAAAATTGTCATTGACCGCTTTAACAAACAATGGCTAAAGACCAGAATCAATGTTGGGCGAACGCTATTTAAAATTGAAGATTTTTAGTTTAATCAATGACGTTGAAGAACTAATTATTAAGCGCAATTACTAATTATCACTTGTCGCTATCGTTATTAAAACTATTTCAGCTTTTTTAGTGCTTTTGTAATCTCAGACGGCTCCGCTCTATTTCTGTAATCCTCGTGTAAAAATGCATATTGAATAATGCCTTTTTCATCAATCACATAGGTCGCTGCCATAGGTAACTCATTGCTTTCAGAATTGTTATACGCATGTAAATCAAATGCATTCTGATATGCTTCTGCCACTTCTGGAGTCAATTTAAATACAATTCCGTATTGTTTCGCAATTACATTGTCTAAATCGCTCAATACTTCAAATTCTAGATCATTCTTCTCTATTGTTGACAAGGAACTATCCGGCGTTTCTGGTGTCAAGGCAAATAAACTTGCTCCTGCTTTTTTGAAATTCGGTAATTCCTCTTGCAAATAGTGCAAGGTAATATTACAATACGGACACCAGCCACCGCGGTACCAGGTTAAAACAACTGGCCCTTTTTTCAATTCAGCGTAAAGATCTACCGATTTCCCTTTTGCATTTTTTAAGTTGAAATTAATTGCAGTATCTCCAACTTGCAATGCCGTTGAAATTATCCCGCTATTTTTTACAGATGCTATTCCCTCTGCATAAATTCTTTTCTTCTCTTCAGATGCTCTCTTTTCAAAAGCTTCTTTTTTGTTATCTAATGTTTCTTGTAAATTTGTTGATTCAGTTGCTTGACCATATGCAAAGCTCGCTGCTAGTATTGCAATTGGAATTAAATAGTTCATTTTTTTTTTCTTTTTGCTAAAGTAAAGTTTGAAATGGGCTAAATCTAATTTCTGGTGTTAATGAATTGTAAAATCAAATTCACTCAAAAAACTCATCGACAAAATTGACCAAATAAACGCGGTTCGTTCCTCTTGTTAGTGCGGTGTACAACCATCGGTAATAATCAGGATTTAACATTTCTTCGTTGATATATCCTTGATCAATGTACACATCGGCCCATTGTCCACCTTGTGATTTGTGACAGGTAACGGCATATGCATATTTCACTTGAAGCGCGTTAAAATAAGGATCGGCTAAAATTTTCTCGTAGCGTTTTTTCTTTTCTCGAATGTGGGAGTAATCGCGTTCTACGGAAAAAAACAAATCTTTCAATCGTTCTCTGGAAAGCGAAGGCCCTTCAACATTTAATGATTCGGTGTGAATGATTAATTCCACTTCTCCTAATTCATCGTAGTCGACAAAACGAACAACTACATGTGCGAATTCAAATCCGTGCAACTCCTCTACTTTCCGCACACGGACAATTCGAACCATTTCTCCATTGGCGATGAAACCTATTTTTGTTTCATCTCCGAGCCAGAAATAATTGTTTTTGACAACCATTAAAATATCTCCTGAACACAATTGTTCTTCATACCACAAAATTCTGCCGCGTATTTGCTTGTTGTACTCGTTCGCATTTTTATTCGAGCGCGTAATTAAAATTGTTTCTTCTGTACCGAAATTCGAATAACTCGACTCCAAAGTTTCTTGCAATTCCAATCCAGAAATCCGAATTAAATCTCCTCCCTCTTTTAAATCGAACTTTGGATAATTGGTCCATTTCGTATTTCTAAGCAAAGTGGCATTGCGCAGCACTTCCGAGTCTTCTGACTGACGCAACACCTCGTTCAAACGGCAAGACGAAACTTCCAAATTTGGAAAATGATTTGACATGTATTCGTCATTCAGAGCCGGAGAAAAATCACTTCCAACAGGTGGGAGCTGCCCTTCATCCCCAATAAAAATCAGTTTACATCCATCACCAGAATAGACGTATTCTACTATATCTTCGAGCAAATTCCGGGGATTGATTTGACCATCTTTCAACAAAGTATAATCTCCAATCATTGAAGCTTCATCCACAAAAAAAACGGTATTTTTAAACAAATTCATCTGTAAATCAAGTCCAGAAGTTATATCTACTTTCGATTTTCGTCTATAAATGTGTTTGTGTATTGTAAATGCATCCGTTTCAGATTTATGACTAAATACTTTAGCCGCGCGTCCCGTTGGGGCAAGAAGCTTCGTTTTTACTTTGAATTGATGCAAAGCTTTTACAAATGCAGAAAGTACTGATGTTTTTCCCGTTCCAGCGTATCCTTTGACAATAAAAATTCTTTTCTTGTCTCGGTCTCGAATAAATTTTTCCAATTCGCTAAAAAGTACAGATTGACTTTCGGTTGGAACACATCCGAAATGCTGTAAAAACGTACCGTAAAAAGAATCTTCAGCCATAATTTAAATAACGAAGCTAAGTTAATGAAGAATTAGATATGCCAATCATTGATTAAAAGGTTTAAAAAAACTAGCGAATGACAACCCTTGAAATCGAAAAAATTGTAGATTTGTTGAAATCAAATATTAAAACGAAAATAATATGACCAGTAATCTTTCAGTCTTATTGAAAAAATATTCAATTCCAGCGTTGTTTTTTGTACTTGGAATAATGATGTTAGTAGTAGGTGTTAGCAAAAATCAAGGCTCAATGTTTATGACCGCTGCTGGTTTAATGTTTGTTGCTGGTGTTTTAAGTATTGGATACAGTAGCGGTAAGTTAAAATCTGGAATGGTATACATTTTAGGAATTGGAGCTGGAATTGCTGCTGCAGTGACTCTTTACTATTCTTATCTTAGTGTTGAAGAAACGGCAACATACAATAAAAACTATGTGAAGTGTAAAAGTATTGCTAAACAAAATTTGGAAGATATACGATTTGTTCAAAAGGCGTATGCCGATGCAAATGGAAAGTACGCTGATAACTGGGAAGATTTAATCGACTTCGTTCAAAACGGTACAGTTCCTTTCGTTGATGCACAAGGTGTAGTTCCTTCGCGAAAAATAACTCCGGAAGAAAATAAATATTTATATACGAATAATCCTCCTATTGATAACAACATGACAGATGACGAAGCGTATCGTTTGTCTAAATGGAAGACAGGACCTAATTATGCTGACTTTAAAGATTTTAAACGTGATACAATTCAAATTAGCTTACTGAAATCAAAATTCCAAAGTAAAGCGTATGTTGCCAATCGTTTAAAAGCTGGTTTCCATAAATTCTCTGCAGATTCACTACCGTATATTCCATACACTGGAGCTCGAACAAAATGGAAGTTAGAAACTAAAGATTCTGTTCAAGTTGGTGAAGCAAAATTACCTGCAATTAGAGTTTCTGGAATGATTCCTTTTGCAAATATCAAAGGTAAAAATGATGATCAAGAAGAAATGTACTTTGGTTCATTATCAACAAATGACACTTCTGGATCTTGGGAGAATGAATAAATCATGAGTAATCACCTTGCTATACAGGTAGCAATTGATGGAATTCATGCTGTTGTTATAAAAGATGGAATTGCGACTACAACTAGTCGACTGTTATTTGAAACAACAAATGATGCTAAAATAAAAGAGCAGCTTTCATCTGAGTTTGAATCAAACAGCAGTTATGCATCAGATTTTGATGAAATAACGCTTTCGTGGTCGTCGGATAAAACAACTTTAGTTCCAAATTCTGTCTTCAGTGAATCCTCCGCACAGGCTATTTTTGAATTGTGCTATGGGAAAAATCAAGTTGATGTGGATTACAACCGGATTTCGGAATTGAGCGTTGTAAATGTGTATGAAATTCCCGAATGGATTAAGCGCTTTTTCGTTATTAAATTTCCTAGAATCAACATCCAACATGAAGGTTCAATGATCTTGCGTCAAGTTTTAAACGAAAATGCCTTTAAATTAAAATGTTCGTTACTTATTTATAAAAGTCACTTTCAACTTATCATTTCGAAACACAATGAATTAATTTTCTACTCCAATTTTGATTATCAAGCAGCTGAAGATATTGTGTATCATTTAATGTTCGTGTTACAACAAAAAGAATTGCTTTCTGAACAAGGTTCAATTGAGTTAATTAATGCCATCGGTTCAGAGAAAGGTATTTTGGACGAGGTGCAAGTAAACTTCTCTAAAATTGTAGAATTGAAATCTTTCACCGTTAATTTACCAACTAATTTCATACAAAAAGCCCATCAACTGTGCGTATAATAAAAGGAATTTATAAAACTCGTCGCTATAAATTTCCAAAAGGATTTCCGTCTCGACCGACCACGGATATGGCAAAAGAGGGACTTTTCAATGTTCTTGACCATCATTATCATATGTCGGATATTAAAATTCTTGATTTATGTGCAGGAACGGGCAATATTTCCATTGAATTTTTATCTCAAGAATGCGGAGAAGTTATTGCTGTTGATAGCAATTTTAACTGTGTTCGACACATGAAAAATGTTGTAAAGGATTTGGGTTGTGAAGATAAAATCACAATTGTAAAATCTGATATTTTAAAATTCTTAGAAAAAGTTGACGGGAAATACGACATTATCTTTGCAGATCCGCCATACGAATATGATTTGCACCCGGAAATCGTTAACTTAGTGTTCGAACGCGATTTATTAACAGACAATGGCGGATTGATTATTGAACATGGAAGAGAAACCAAACTTGAACATTTAACTCATTTTCAGTTTGTTCGCACATACGGCAATGTGCATTTTAGTTTCTTTGATTACACAGCAGAAGAATGAAAAAAATAGGCTTATTTCCAGGATCATTTGACCCATTTACAAAAGGGCATGAAGCCGTTATTGCAAAAAGTATTTCGGTTTTTGATGAAATCATTATCGGGATTGGCGTAAACAGTACGAAGCAATATATGTTTACGCTGGAAAAGCGAATCGCGCACATTAAATCTTTGTTTCCCAACAATCCAACTGTTCGCGTTGAACAATTTCAAACGTTAACGGTAAATTTCTGTAAAGAAATTGGTGCCACACATATTATTCGTGGTTTAAGAGATTCAAAAGATTTCGAATACGAAAAATCAATTGCACATATGAACTTTGATATTTCGGGAATTGACACTGTTTTCTTTTTAACGGATCAAAAATACGCAGCGATTAACTCCTCCATAATTCGAGAGATTCACAAAAACAATGGACCAATTGAGGCGTTCGTAACAAATCCAGAGATTCTCGTTTAATCGAAAGTGGTACAATAAATGCTACAATTTTATGTTGTTGTTAAAAACCAGAAAACATGAAAATTCTTATTTCTCTCCTCTTTCTAGTTGTCGGTCTATCGACAGTTAGCTCTCAAAATGTAACTATTAGTGGAATTGCTCCAGCTTATGTCGGATTCCCAATAGAAGCGTTTGTTTACCAAGATTATTTAAGTAAAGTAGAACGCCTCGTGGCAACAACAAGTGTTGAAAAGGACAGTACATTTACGTTGCGTTTGACCGTTGACAATGTCAAAAAAATCATTTTAAAATCACGAAACAACGAAAGCTTTCTTTTTGTTCAACCAAATGGAGAATATTCAATTTTCTTTCCAGACAGGGACAAATACGATCCGTACAGACCAGCGGGAAACAATGTAGAAGTGGCATTTCTAGGATTGGACAGTTTGGACATCAACTACAAAATGCTGAGTTTCCAGCGATGGGTTGATAATTTTATGGGGAACAATTACTATAAAAGCACAACAAAGCCTCAAGAATTTATTGAAAGTTTAGACCGTTTTAAAACCAACGTTGAAAAAGCATATAAACTTGATACCAGTTACTATTTTAAAACACATGTCCGTTTTTCTATAGCTGGTTTAGACAATATTCATCATGTGGCTGAACGCAATCGCTTTGAAAAATATGATTTCTATCTGAAGAAAAGTCCTGTAGAATACAGCAACGAAACCTACATGGAATACACTACGGCTTTTTACCAAAAAATGCTACCGCGATTGTCAACTGAAGCGAATCAAGCTGTTTATGAAGGAGTACTACAAAGCAGTCCAACAAGAGTTATGAAGGCCTTGGGGAGTGAATATACCCTTTCGAATTTGAAGCTCCGTGAGTTGGTTATGATACAATTATTGGCAGAGGAATATGTTTCGGGACAATTTCCTGAGACGAATATTTTAACCATTCTTGACAGTCTCGGAACACGCAGCCTATTTAAGGAACACGAAGAAATTGCTCGAAACTTAAAAGCTAGAATAACTACCTTAAATCCGGGCGGAAAAGCACCTGATTTTGTGTTAATTGAAGAAGGCAAGCCAACAAAAACAATTTTCAATTACGAAAAAAGACACATTTATTTGCACTTCTTCGATCCTGAAAGTGAACAAACATCAAAAGAAATTCCTTTGATAAAGCAGTTGAATGAAATGTACGGACAATATGTTCAGTTTATTTCCATTTATAGAAAAGCCGAACTTTCGGAAGACGCAAAAACCAGAATTTCGGATATAGAATGGGAAGTATACGGTTTACCGACTTCAAATGCTATTTGGAAAAATTACTCCATCGAGACCTTCCCTTCTTACACGTTAATTGATGCAGTAGGATATATTGTAGCAAGTCCTGCGCTTGCCCCTACTCCGAACGGACAGTATGAAACGATTGACAAAACTTTCTTTTACTTGAAAAAAGCATGGATCAACGAGCACGGTGAAGGAGATCAAAGAAATTAGATATTTTCAATAAAAATAGTACTAGTTTCTTAATTTTGTAGTTCAAATTCAATCTATGCGATTCAACTTATCTGAAATCAACGAACTCATTCGTGAAAGACGTACGATTTATCCTGAGCAATTTAGTGATCGTAAAGTTCACAAAGAGCAAGTTGAAACAATTCTTACGAACGCTCAATGGGCGCCAACACATGGCAATACGCAACCGTGGCGCTTCAAAGTTTTCATGAACGATGGATTAACAAATTTGAGCGATTTTTTGGCCGAGACATATTTAAAGTTGACGCCAAAGGAAATACAAAATGATGCGAAATTGGCAAAGTTGCTTACGCGACCATTAAAATCATCAGTTGTTATAGCAGTTTGTATGGAACGTCAAGCCGAAGAGAAAATTTTGGAAATTGAAGAAATTGAAGCAGTGGCTTGCGCTATTCAAAATATGCATTTAACCGCAACAGCTTATGGCTTAGGTGGATTCTGGTCGACTCCCAAACTGATTTACACTTCTGAAATGAACCAGTTTTTAGGGATCAATGATAAAGACAAATGTTTGGGACTGTTCTACTTAGGATATCCAGCAATTGAATGGCCCAAATCACATAGAAAACCGATTGAATATACTACAGAATGGAAAACCCAATAGATAGCATTGTAGATTTAGGTTTGGTGAATTACGTCAAACACCCTACAAATCCAAATTATATCGTTTACCGATTTCCAGATAAAAATAGAGCCGATTCTTTTCAATTTGAATTGGAACAAAAAGGCATTTGGTTTGAGCGTGGTGAAGAAGAAAAAGGAAAACGTACATTTCATTTAATCGGAATTCACAAAAATGACTACAAGAAAACAGTTCGAATCAATTATTTGGTTGAAGCAAAGCACAAAAAACCATTAATTCCTTATAAAACATTGCGTTTTGGACTTCTATTGTTATCCGCAGGTTTACTCACTCTTGCATTCATTGGTTACTGTAAACAACAGGATGTTCTCGCTTCACATGAAAATAACAGCGGTTCAATCAACAATCAAACAAATCAAGGAATAAATAATATATAATCACGTTCTTTACAACAAACAACATTAATGAAACACATTATTCTTTTTCTGTTTTTAATTGCTTTTACTGCATTTGGTCAAAAGAAAAAAGAACGTGTTCCTTCCTATTTCGGACTTCAATTAAGACCAATTTTTCCTACTCAATTTATCGGATCATCCACAACTACTTTTCAGCAAAATGAGGGTGAATCTGTTTTATATTCCTCAACGCTGAAGCAAAAAATTGGCTATTCATTTGGTGGAACAGTGCGTGTTGGACTCACAAAATTGATCGCAATTGAAACTGGAATCAATTTTTACCAACGCAATTTTGGTATTGACATTGAAGTTCCAGATTCGTCTATTATGGCGACAAATGATATTCGATTTATTTCCTACGATGTGCCGCTGAATGCACTGTTTTATATTAAGCTCGCTGAAAAATGGTACATGAATGCTTCCATTGGCGTTGCGGTTAATTTTAAGCCAACAGATGTTGCAGTTGTAACAAAACCTGGTGGAGACAATGAATTTCAGCACATTGGAGTTGCTCAAAAGAAATTTGGATTCGATTTTAATGCCAATGTTGGATTTGAGTTCAGAACAGAAAAAAATGGTTTCTTTTACTTGGGTGGATCTGCAAACGTTCCATTTAAACCTCTTTTTGATATGATTTTGAATTATTCGAATCAAGGGTATAAAAGTCAAGTTATTGAGCCTGTTGATGGTTCATTTCTTTCGGTAGATTTTAAATACTTTTTCCCAAATATCGCGAACAAAGGAGTTCAATTTCAAAACGGACCAATCACCCAATAGCTCCCAATTTTAGTTGGTTCTGAGAGCCAAAGTTCAATTTGATTTTTTATCTTTAACTCCTAAAGAAGAGTTTCACTTTTCTAAACAATAAAAGAAATTATACCATGATTAAATCGATTATTTGTCTTTCAGCAGCTTGCTGTATAACAGTTTTTCTTTCCGCTCAAGAAGTAATGACTCCAAAAACGTTAATAGAATTAAATCGCGTTTCACCAATTGGACTCTCTTCTGACAAGCAAAATGTACTTTTCTCCATTTCCAAAGTTGATGTATTGGCCAATAAAAAATCGAACAGAATGTATATTCTTCCACTTTCAGGTGGAACGCCAAAAGAAATTACTGATGTGTCTGATTTTATTATCGAGAAAGATAAAGTTTCAGCGAACGGAAAGTGGAAATTAGTTAGTGAAGACGTAAAAATCGATAAAGTTTTTGGAACTGATTTTTATCCAGAGCTTAAAAACTCAAATGTTCAAATTTACAACGATTTGAATTATCGCCATTGGGACTCTTGGGAAGACGGAGCATTTTCTCATGTGTTCATTGAAAACCTTGAGACAAAAGAACGTTATGATATTATGCCAAATGAACCGTTTGATTGTCCCCAAAAGCCGTTTGGTGGTAGTGAAGATTATATCTGGAGTCCAGATGGAAAACAAGTTCTCTATGTTTCAAAAAAATTAAGTGGTACTGCTTACGCAACAAGTACAAACTCAGATATATATGTTTATGATCTTGAATCAAAAACGACCAAAAATTTAACCGCAGAAAACAAAGGATATGACACTCAACCGGCGTTTGCCTCAACCGGAACCCTCGGTTATTTGCAAATGAAACGTGACGGTTATGAATCCGACAAAAACGATATAATTGTCTTCATCGACGGACAAAAAATCAACTTAACTGCGAATTGGGATGGAACCGTAAATAGTTTTAAATGGTCAAATGATGGAACAAAAATCTATTTTAACGCACCAATTGGTGGGACTGTTCAATTGTTTGAAGTAACCGTTCCAACGGCTAAAAAGAAGACCATTTCAATTAAACAAATTACTGAAGGTCAATTTGACATGGGTGATATTATTGGAGAAACGGATAGCCAAATCATTACGACTCGCAAGGACATGAATCATGCAGCTGAAATTTATGTTGTGTTGAAAAAAGACGGGAGCATGAAACAATTGACTCATGCCAATGATGAAATTTACGCAAACATTAAAATGGGTAAAGTTGAAAAGCGCATGGTTAAAACAACAGACGGAAAAGACATGTTGTCGTGGGTTATTTATCCACCAGATTTTGACCCGACAAAGAAATACCCAACAATTTTATACTGCCAAGGAGGACCGCAAGGCGCATTGAGTCAATTTTATTCTTACCGCTGGAACTTCCAATTGATGGCGGCGCAAGGTTATATTATAATTGCTCCGAACAGAAGAGGAATGCCTGGTTATGGGGTTGAATGGAACGAACAAATCAGTAAAGATTACGGAGGTCAAAACATGCAAGATTACCTTTCTGCAATTGATGATATCTCGAAAGAACCGTATGTGGATACTGAAAGATTGGGTTGTATTGGTGCAAGTTATGGTGGATATTCTGCTTTCTACTTGGCTGCAATACACGAAAAACGATTTAAAACATTTATTGCCCACGATGGTATTTTCAACTGGAAAAGTATGTATGGAACGACGGAAGAATTGTTCTTTGTAAACTGGGATTTAGGTGGTGCTTATTGGGATAAAGACAATAACGTTGCACAAAAAAGCCATACAGTATTTAACCCAGCTGAACGTGTTGAAGCGTGGGACTCACCTATTTTAATTATTCAAGGAGGAAAAGATTACCGCGTTCCAATTGGACAAGGCTTAGAAGCATTTCAAGCTGCAAAACTGCAAGGATTAAACAGTCGTTTGCTTTACTTTCCAGAAGAAAATCACTGGGTGTTGGATTACCAAAACAGTGTGATTTGGCATTCAGAATTCTTTAAATGGCTGGAAGAAACCCTCTAAAATCATTTCAAATTCATGTTGATTACAGAAAAAACATTCACTGAAAAGTGGATGTTTTTTTTAGGCAATCTATTAAGTGCGTCTTCAGTTTTGATACATACGATCTGTATTACAAATGAATTAACCGTAGATTAAACGTTTAATATACGGTTAACTCTACCGTTCTTTTACATTCCAGCATTCTCAACAGCCTGGAACCTTCTGTTTTAAACTAGTTTTAAGCATTTATTATCAGAAAATAAATGGATAATACTAAAATCTAATTTGTATTTTTAGATTTACTAAACCGTTTAATGGCGTTTAGCCGTTAGTTAGCAGTAATGCCCACACAAAAATGATATACAAAATATACGAACAAGACGCTGATACTCTTTTAGAACAACCTGAAACAGGCATGGGTTATCAAATTGTTAGAGCCACACAGTATAATCGATCAAGTTTCAAGAAACTAGTTGTTTATAATACTCGTTTGGCAATTGACTTAGATGATGACTATAATGTTAATAGAAATAAAATTATAAGAGAGGGATATAAAGTAATGCTTAGTAAAGCAACAGAGTTAATGCTTGAAACGGATTCTATCAAAGTTATACCACATTCTGATCTAAAAGAGTCTGTTGAATTATCAGGCGTTAAGAAGATTTTGTTCAAAAGACATACTGGAACAAGTGGAGCCACTGATAGCCGAAAAGAGAATGCTTCTGGAAATGAAAATTTTGTTCGCTTGTCAGCTTTTGAAGATGATCGAAGAATTGATGTTGCTAATAAAAAGTTAAAACCTGGATCTTTTACCACAACAGAAGTCGATTACAGAGACTGTTTTTCATCAAATGATGATCCAGTTGACAGATATGCTTTACCAAACAATGACAATATTGAATGGGCTTTTTATATTAGACCAAAATTGAATGATCAATTACAAAGAGGGATAGTTCAACCTGCCTTTAATCATGCGGGTGGTGGTATCGAAGCATATTTCGAAAATGGAACTTCAAATAATACGTATTTTCTAAAAAAGAAATATGGAATATAAGGATAGGCTTAAACTCTCGAAAAAATATGTTGAATATTTGTCCGAACACCCTGAAAATGGTATGGGATATCAAATTGTAAATATTGAATTAATAAATGGTGATTTTCTAAAAAATCGAATAGTTTTTAATTCGGAATACCTTGAATTGAATTCTCAATTAGAAATCAAAATAAGTGATATAAAAAAGCTTGTAATTAAATCGTAACACCGTTAAAAACACGCTAACTGAAATTCAAATTGACAACAATGGATAATTCAATATTGTTTCGAAAACCTCTTCAAAAGGACGATCTAGATTGGATAGATAATGAAACAATCAAAGTAGTTTATTCACCAGATGGACAATATAAAATTGTTTTTTCGCACTTCCATGAAGGAACTATGGGGTCCTATGAATGTTTGTTTAACCTTTTAGATTACCAAGATCAAATCATTGAAACTTTTGAACCATTAAAAGGAATTAGTGACAAAAATTGTTGTTGGACAGAAGACTCGACCTATTTTGCATTATCAGTTAAAAATGAAATGAATTACGGTTATCTCTTGGTTCAGATGCCATCACTTAATTTCTCATTTATAAAAATTGTCAATCCATATCCACTTGATATATCTTTTCATAAGGATTTGTTTGTGATTTCATACAATGAGCAACAATTGGAAGCATCAAATTCAAACAAAATATTTGGTGGCGGAACAACTGAATTACCTATTAAAAAGTATGGTAAACCCGTAAATCTTGAATTTAATTTGACAGATTTAAACTTTTTCTCTAAGCCCAATTTGAATAATATTGAATCCATAACGGCAGATCAGAAAGAGTACAAACTCGAATTAATTGATGAAGGATTCAATGATTTTAAAGGAGAATATCCACAGGATACAGTTAAAGGATATAATGGAAGAGCATTTGAAATATACCAACTGGAAAGTTTTGCAGAATACGGAGATGATGTTTCGAAATATTGGCTTGAGGAAATCAAACGCATAACAAATAATGATTACAACAAATGGAGCAAGGTTTACGATTATTTAGGATTAAGAAACCGAAATGAATATAAGGATACTGCTAACACATGCTTAGCAAAAAAGCCGAAATCTTGGTTCCGAAAACTGTTTAATAGAAAAAATTAAAATCTTGGATCGCAAATAAAACTAATTTTAAAAATCGGCTTCTTCGCCAAGCGCGAGAACGTTAATCAATAAAACAAAGCACATGTTTGAATTAATTTATTGTTCGATTGCTAAACCAGATCTAAAATCGAAGGATATTCAAGATATTTTGCAAACAGCAATAGACTTCAATTCCAAAAATAATATAACAGGGTGTTTGTTGTTTCATAACAATGAGTTTCTCCAAATTTTAGAGGGAGAAAAGAGTGTAATTCAAGAATTATTCGCATCCATAGAACGAGATGAAAGACATTCACAAGTTATCCTTTTGGATCAATATGAAAAGAAAGATTGTTCCCCATTTGGAGCATGGCCTTTCATGAGCTAAATGACAGTGAATTAATGAAAAAAGATTCTGTAAAAAACTTTTCCGCTTTTTCTGATCTAGCCAAAAAACCTACTGATGCTTCAAGCTTATTTTGGACATTTGCCAAACTAATTGTACATCCAAACAACTAATTATAAAATGTTGCTTTAAGCCAATAGTAGGATTCTGTTTAAAATGAAAAAACAAAAATTGACAACAACAATTGTATTAAATAACATCTTATCCACCCAATTGTCAAAGATCAACGTACACATCAGCAATAATAAATCCCCAACCACATTTTTTTTAATAAATTGTCACTTTTCCGCGACTTATCAAACTTACTGAGTAAGGAGCAACAATAAATAAGAATGAAATCGAAACAAGACAGTTTTCTTGAACTTTACGAACCAATTCATGATAGGTTCGAACGCTTCTGCAGAGCACGAGTTTATGGCGACATGGAATATTCCGATTTAATGAACGACGTTCTTTTGGTAGCGTTTGAAAAAATAGATACGTTAAAATCAAAAGAAGCCTTTCTATCATTCTTATTTGGCATTTGTGTCCGCGTTTTGGGAACTAAAAATCAAAAAAAACGAGAAGAACGCTTTTCGAATGACCAACAAGCCGCGTTAATTCACGACAATTCCGCAAACGGTGAACTTCACACAGATGTTCATTACTTGTATGAATTACTGAAGAAACTAAGCGATGATCAACGCGAAAGCATCATTTTATTTGAAATTTCTGGATTCAGCATTAAAGAAATCGCTGAAATACAAGATGCAAGTGAAGATGCCGTGAAGCAGCGATTAAAAAGAGGTCGAGACAAATTGGCACAACTCGCAAATTTTGAATCATCATTTAAAACTGGAGGTGAATTATGAAAGAGCATGAAAACATCGATCAGCTATTCCAAAAAGCGAAGACGCAGCCTGTTGCAGTATCCTTTGAGAAAACTAAAAATGAATTCTTAAAGCACCTTTCTGCAGGCGGAAAAACACCACCAACAGACGGAAAAGGTACTTTTTTCACCATGAAAAACGTAATTATTATGATCAGTTCACTTAGCGCCATCGGTTTAGCAGTAATTTTACTCGTTCCGTCGCATAAACCAACAAAAAAGGAAAATGTTTCAGTAAAACACGTTCAAGAAACGAAACAACTTGAAGAAGTGGAATTTGTTATTGAAGAAGAGGAAATCAAAAAATCAAAAGAGTTTATTTGGCCTGTTCTTGAAACGCAGTCGCTTGAGCCCATTGAATCTTTTCGACCAAGGGAAGTTTTAACCCCGATGGTGATCAAACGAAAGGAGAAATACCTCAAAAACGATACTAGATATGACTACAAATACTATCCGAAGTTAACGGAACAAGAGATTGCCGACAATCACAAGCAAAAAAAGAAAATGGTAAAGGTTTTGGCAAAATTTGACAAAAAGCACTACATCTTTTCGCGTTCAGGTAGTTTTGAGTATCAAGGAAAAAAGATTTCTATACAGGCATTTTTCATTCAAAGTAATGAAGTGACGAATTTAGAATACAGAACATTTTTGTTTGACCTGTTAATTCAAGGAAGGAAAGCCGAATTTGACATTGCAAAACCGGAACAAGAAAATTGGACTCAACTTTTGGGTGGAGATTTAAAAGCAATGGAAGAGCAATATTTTTCACATGAGGCCTTTAATGATTATCCTGTGGTCAACGTTACACGTGCCGGTGCTGAAATGTATTGTGATTGGCTAACCAAAGCAGTAAATGCTACTGTGGAAAACGATAAACGAATAAACGATGTTCGACTTCCAACTCGCGCTGAATGGTTTATGGCGGCTTCGGGAGAAGGACAATTCCTTCCTTTCCCTTGGGGAGGAAATAAATCTACGAATGAAGACGGATGCTATTTAGCGAATTTCAATCCAAAACCAACAACCACAGAAATGAACGAAGAAAAAGCGCTTTCTCAAGATGGTGCAATGTTTACTGCTAAAACTGGAACTTACAATCCTGAACGTGGAATGTACAACTTGAGTGGAAATGTGGCCGAAATGGTTTACGAAGCTTATAATTCAAAGAGTAAACCAGGCACCGCGGGAGGAAGCTGGTTAAATTCAGAAGAAGAAATTAAATTGAACGGTCCTGATCCCTACGAAGGTGTAACTAGCGGTCATCCAGGAATTGGATTTAGAGTTGTTGTCACACATTTAAATTTTTAAGATTTCCCTCAAAGCGCGTTCAATTGAATTGGGCGCGCTTTTGAACTTTTTGAACTTTGAACTTTAAACTCGTCAAATCTTCGCTATTTTTGTTGGAACTAGCGAGAAAAGAATGCAAAAAGAAATAAGTCTAAGCAACAGTGATCATTTACAAATGTTATTTGATTACAAAATCAAAAAGGAAGGTGGTTCTGCAAACACGAGCCAGCTTTTGATTGAGCTTGACTCCTCTATTTCCGCGGATGAACTAAAAGAACATCTTCTTTCAAACGAGTACATTGAACAATTCGTAAAAACATCGCTCGTGCGTCCTTTTTTTGGCAAAGAAAAGTATCGCTTCAACTCACCACAAAACTTGATTGTAGAAGAGTATTTCATAGACAACCTCGACTATTCAGAGTTGTTTCACAATGATTTTATTGGTTCAAATCCTGTCAAATTCACTCTGATTCAGTTGCCTGATTCAAGTGCTATTCTTTTTCAATTCAATCACATTTTTATTGATAACAACGGTGTCAAAAACATACTAAAATCATTTGCTGGTGAGAAATTTGAATTTCATAGAATTCTTAAACCTGAGGAAAAGTCGTTTTTTAAGCGACTGCAGAATGGTTTTCAATTCACCCGAATGATGATGACAAAATGGAGAGAACCAATCTCTCATATTTCATCGAAGGACAAGCGCCCCGTTTTTAAAAAGTACATTCTACATTCCTTCACAGCAGAAGAAACTGAAAGCATAACGGCAAAAATAAAACGTTCCTATCATATTCAATCGATGAGCTCAGTATTGATGGCAGCTTGTTGTAAATCACTTCAAGACCACATTCTTAAAAAGGGAGAAAAGCAGTACAAGTATTCGTTTCAACAACCGTCAGAATTGACGCATAAGAAGGATCCCAAGTACATCCTAGGAAATCGTTTTTCATTTATTTTTTATCGTTTACAACCTGAACAAGTGACGACAATTTCTGAAATTCAAGACGAGTTAAACAAGCAAACAATGCAACAAATGAAAGCCGGAATTGCGTTAAAATCATTGGATTTACAGTCTATTCTTCGATTTGTTAACTTACGGCTTCACTTTGGAATGATTAATCTACCTGCACGGGGAAAAATGACTTCATTCGCCTACACATTTATTGGCGAATCAAAAATTATTAGTGAATTTGCAGGTCGTAAAGTCACCAATATGATCAATATTCCACCAGTAATGAAAAATCCACCGATAACTTTTGGAGCAGTTCTGTATGAAGGA
Organism: uncultured Flavobacteriales bacterium; assembly: GCA_913059205.1. Lineage (GTDB taxonomy): Bacteria > Bacteroidota > Bacteroidia > Flavobacteriales_D > Crocinitomicaceae > UBA4466. The sequence continues at coordinate 25,082 of CAJXRM010000018.1, read as the reverse complement.
AATTTAAGAATTAAACTTTGCTATGATATGAATAGCGTTTCGAATCTTGAAGCAGAAGAATTAATTCAATCGATGAAACACCACCTGTTAACGCCTTAACAGTTAGTGAGTTTTACTTTTCTCTCAATTGTAATCATACGCTTGAAAAACGGCAGCGCAACGCTTTCGTATAGCCTCTTTTAATCTTTCGTCTAGCTTAAAATTGTTTTTAGAAAAATTCTTTCTGCTTTCGAAAAACGGGTGAAGCTCTTCAAGCGACATAGACAAGTTGATTTGGTCAAAACCTCTTTTTAATTCTTCAATCGGCTGTTTCACAAAGTCCTCGTATTTCAATTCAACCATCTGCGAAGCGTGAAGTTCATTTTTTGTTTCAATGAACTTATTCATTACTTCTTCATAAAATGAAAAAACATATTCTTCCAGTTCTAATGTAGATTCATCTTGCAAACAGAATTCAGGAAGGATTTTTCTATATAAATGAAGTGTAGAGGGAATTACATCATTCGGATTTCGAACAAGATGTATGAATTTTGCATCGGGATAAATCTCCAACAATTCTTTCACGCGTGCTGTATTTGACGGACTTTTAAACACCAGCGTTTTCCCTTTATTCATCGATTGAAGCTTCCTAGCAAATTTCAAATGCGCTTTCAACCACTTTGATTTCACCTTTTCGTTGTTCAATAAAACTGATTCATTCAATTGCTTCGAATTGTTCTTTGGCGCGAATAAAAAGCTAACAGATGTATCAAAAGTCATTAAAGAAAGTGCGAATTCCTCTTCCTGTGGAGAATCCCACTTCACTTTCATTTTATCCATTAAACGCTCTTCTGGTAAAGCTTTTTTAAGAATAGGAACCAACATGAATTGAAAGTACTTGTTCATGTATGGATACAAACAATCAATCATCCTTGGAGCAACCACATTATCCAATTCATTTAACGCGTCATGAAAAAAAGTTGTTCCACTTCTGAAATGACCAATGATAAAAATGGGCTGTTTCACTTCCTCTTTTTTAGCGAACAAATAAAGAATTGCTTCACAAATTCGAAATGGTGTAAATAGAACTAGAATAAAAAAAGAAACAAACAATCGCCCAATAGCTCTTCCTTTCAGGCTGAAATTCAAAGTCAACACAACACGAAAGAACTGAATCAAATTAGTTCCCATCAAAATATGCGGTTGAAGAAAGTTCGAATTTCTCATTTTTCAAAAGTAGATTAATTTGAAGACTTTAAGCAATCTTTTGACGCTGAAATAATCAAACCCTTCATCCGAAAAGAATGTTTAATTTTGCTCCAAGTGACACGGTTGACAATTAGTACCATATTGATCCTATTTCTAACGCTATTTCCTCACTTTTCATGGGGACAAACGACTGTTGTTAGTGGAATTGTAACCGAAGATGAAACGGGGCGACCAGTCGAATTTGCCAAAGTCTATTTTATGGGAACGCAAGTTGGTACAACCACAGACACTTCGGGCTATTTCAATTTAAAGATTTCAGACAAAGCACTTCTACACGATACTGTGGTTATTTCACTTTTGGGGTTCAACACACAACGCATTCCTATCACAAAAGGCTCGGAACACGATTTTACTATTCAATTGAAGTCAAGTTTGTTTTTAGACATGGATGAAGTTACTGCTGTTGCAGGAGAAAACGTTGCTTGGCGCTACATGCGGAAAATTATAGAAAACAAATCGAAAAACAATCCAGACAAGTTAGACTATTATTCATCCAATGAGTATTCAAAAATTCGTTTCGATTTAAACAATTTCACCGATAAAATCAAAAAAAACATCATTCTAAAGCCGTTTGACTACATCTGGGACAATGCACAAAAAACAGAAGATGGAATCTCCTATCTCCCTGCACTTTTAACCGAAAAGGCCACTGAGCACTACTTTGTTGGAAATCCTCGCGATGAGAAAAGTATTATTGTTGGGGAAAAATCTACCGGACTTGCTGGACCCAATTTGGTCAAGTTTACCGAGGATTTGTACTTGACGCCGAATATATATGACAATTACGTTACACTTCTTGGCAAATCTTTTCCCAGTCCGCTCAACGATAATTACAAAAACAATTACAAGTTCTACATCATAGACAGCCTTTTGGTAAACGGTAGAATGACGTATAAAATGCGTTTTCGTCCTAAATTCCAACGCGATTTAGCCTTTACAGGAGAAATGTACTTCGATTCAGCAAGCTATGCAATTACAGAAATTAACTTGCGTTTTGATGTTCAAGCCAACGTTAATTTTGTGCGCAGTTATTACATATCGCAATTTTACGAGGAGGTTGTTCCCAATCACTGGATGTTAACGGAATCGCAGGTGCTAGGCGATTTTACGGTTATTGAAAATTCGAGTGATTTAACCGGTTTTTTTGGAAGAAAAAAAGCAATCTACGACAATTACAAAATTAATGAATCCATTGACCTGGAAGTATTTAAAGGAATTGAACTAACAGTTCATGCCGATAGCGCATATCTTCAAAATGACGCATTTTGGCAAAAGAAACGCAAAACACAATTTACCAGTGAAGAACAGAAATTGATGGATGTCACCCAACGCGTATTGGAAGACCCTGCATTTAAGCGTCGTAGAAACTTCTTTTACGCAATTGGCACTGGATACATCCCTTTAAAAGGAATACAAATAGGAAACATTTATACATTTTACAGCTTCAATCCAATTGAATTTTCACGCGTAAAACTCGCTTTACGAACAGATCCGGAAAACAAATTCCCCGTTCATTTTGATGGTTACTTGGCCTATGGAACACGAGATGAAGAATGGAAATACCGAGTTGGAACATTTTCAAATCTCACACCGAAACACAAAGCGACACGCATTGGAGCAAGTTATCAGCACGATATTGAACAACTCGGAAGGAGTTACAACCAAATTGCATTGGATCATATTGTAGGTTCACTTTCGCAGATTGGGAATTCAAATTCACGTAATTACCTTCGTCAATTTGAAGCTTTTTTTGAAAAGGAAATTACCACCGGTCTGATTGGTAGAGTGACGTATTTCAATCGGAATACAGCACCAACATTAACAAACACATTTGGGCGCTGGAATGACGATGGAAGTGTAACGTTTGAGGATAATTACATTACTTCAGGATTCAATGCAACAGTTAAATTCAGCTATTTGTACAAGGAAATTAAAGGTACTTTTTATGACAAAAAAGACCTTTTCAAGGAGAATAGAAAATTCCCAGACCTTACCCTTAGTTATGAATTCGCTGACAGAGCAACCTTCAAATCCGATTATAGTTATCAAAAAATTAAAGTAAACATTCACCAGCGAGTGAATGCAAAGAAATTGGGATACTTCAACTATTCCATTGAAGGAGGACAAACCATTGGAACAGTTCCTCATATTTCACTGGACATTCCCTTTGGGAATCAATTGATTTTTAATGATGCAGCTGCATTTAACTTAATGCGATTCATGGAGTTTGGTGCCGACCAATACATAGCAATGAAGTTTGATCATCACTTTGACGGATTAATTTTAGATCGTATACCGTTAATTAACAAACTAAAGTGGCGAACGTTTGTGTTTGGACAATCGTTTATTGGTAACCTTTCACCAAAGAACAATCAACAGACTTATCTTTTTCCAGCGGGAATGCAAGCGATGAACACTGCTTATGTGGAAGTTGGCTTTGGCATCGAAAACATTTTCAAAATTGCCTCCATGGACTTTACATGGCGTTTAACTCCAGGACTTGGCGAATACTACACGTTTTTGGTGAAGCCTTCGTTTAAGTTGAGTTTTTAACCAATACGCTTCTTACTCTGTACCCGCACAGCAATTGCCAAACAAACTGCAAAAAAGAGCGCAAGCTTAAAAAAATGAGGAAGAATATCAACGAATCCCTCTCCGCGAAGGAAAAGTCCATAAAATCCATCCATTGCCCATTTCAAGGGCGATAATTCACTTATGGTTCGCATAATCGATGGCATAACGTAAGCTGGAACCCAAATTCCGCCAATTGCAGAAAAGACAAGAATTAAAAGTGAGCCAAGAACTGCTCCTTGTTGAAGTGTAGCGGCTAGCGAACCAACCAAAACCCCAAATCCTGTTGCTGCCATTGCACAACCAAGCGCCATGATTAAAATTCCGATATAACTATTTCCAAGTTGTAAAACAGGCAGTCCGAGCATTGGTAGGAAAACCAAGCCAATCAGCAGCATCAAACAAAATTGAATTAAACAGATTACGATAAACACAATTAATTTTGCGTTGATTTGAAGAAAATACGATGCTGGAATAGTATGAAAACGGAAAACGCTTCCCTCCTCTTTCTCCTTCATTATACTACTCACCAAAGGTAGAACGATAAAAAACATTGCGAAGATTGTCCACGCTGGAATATTGTGTTGTACCGCGTTTGGCTTTAATTCACCTGAAATTTCAGAAGCATACACTTCTTTATATGTAACGGCTTGTTTGTTCGAATATTCACTTTGTTTCACTTCTAAATCATCCGGAATAAATTCGGCAATTTGCGCGTTAAATGTTTCAAACATTATCCGCGTTTTCACAGTAGATATAAATTCCCTTAATTGACTCGTAACTGACGTAACAAACGATTTGGAAGCGATTGGGTCAATCACCATTTCTATTTCAGTTGAAGTAACTTGAACATTGGACACATCTTCCCCCAAACTTTCATCCACCAATCGTTTTACTTCTTCTTGTATAGTTTTGGTTGTGCCCTTTGGTATTACAATTCCGATTAAAAACTTTCCTTTTTTCACTGCTTCGTACAGTTCATCTCGCGTAGCTTTTTTTCCGTTAATTTCATTGTGATACGCTACTAAATCTGATGTTTTTAATCCATTTTCTATTCGAAAACCAAGAGAGTCTTGATCTTCATTCACAACAAGCAAAGGAATCCCTTCTTCATTCAAAGTTCTAAAAGCCGTATCTTGAATTAAGGTCATTACGAATATTAGTACCATCGGCATGACAAATAAAATTGCCAAGCCAATTTTATCGCGAATAAGAAGCAAGAACTCCTTTCTCATAGCTGCGCTTAACTTCCTCATTTCGAATGAAAATTAGGTTTAGTTAACTTTAAAAAAACTTCTTCTAGATTCCTGCAATCACTCTGATTTTGAATGAGTTCAACTGGATTACCTCGTGCGATTATTTCACCTGTGTTAATAATCGCCACATCAGAACAAAAATGCTCTGCTTCTTCCATGTGATGTGAAGAATAAATAATGGTCATTCCATCTGTGTTCAAGGCTTTCAAGTGATGCATAATATCCGAACGCGATTGAACATCAACGCCAACAGTAGGTTCGTCTAGAAACAAAATTTCCGGTTGATGGAGAATACCTGCAATTAAATTAATACGTCGCTTCATGCCGCCTGAATAGGAAGAAACGCGCTTATTGGCGGATTTTTCCATTTCAAACTTTTTCAACCAACTTGTAATGCGGTTTGCGAGAATTACTTTAGGTACGCCATACATTGCTCCGTAAAATTCGAGATTCTCCTTTCCCGTGAGCGTAGGATAAAGAGCAATATCTTGAGGTACCACTCCTATAAGTTGTTTTAATTCGGTAAGATTGTCTTTAAAATTCAAACCATTCAATGAAATAGAACCTGAAGTTGGCTGGACTAAACCGCACAACATGGAAATGGTTGTTGTTTTTCCAGCTCCGTTCGGACCGAGTAAACCAAAAATTTCTTTGTCATTAATTGACAAATTCAATTCGTTGACAGCAGGTTTTTCTGCATCAACATACTTCTTCGAAACATTGATTAATTCAATCATTGGACTGTAACAATTCTGATTTTATTTACCTCTTAACCAGTAGTGCAAAAGTTTATTATTTTTTTCGCTTTCAGAAATTGAATAATTAAATTTTGGTTGTTCATAAAGTTTCACGACTAATTCAGTTGAAAACAACTCATCCTCACGTGCAAAAAGAACATTCATAACAGTGCCTTCCTCAACCGATTCAAAAAAGCTCTCAAGCGAAGATTTATCAGCTCTCATAGCGTTCACACCAATTATTTCGTCATTTACGCTTAATCCTGCATCTTCTGCAGAGGAACCACTTTGCACATTCGTTATAATTGTCTTTCCGCCAGAATCGCGCATGCTAATTCCAATTGTTGGCTTGGCTTCACCTGTGTACGACACATTCAATCCAATTGGAGAAAATATAGCATTGTAATCTGGAATTTCAGTACCGTCGATATACTTTTCAAAGAACTCATCCATATTTTGCCCAAGGAATCCAGCCAGTTCGGCCTTAAACTCTTCTTCCGAAAAACCTCTATTTTTTCCCTTGTAAAATTTCGTGTAAAGCAACTGTAAAAAGTGATCCAAGCATTTTTCGCCATTGTATTTTTTAATAATCATTGCGTCTAACATCATTGCTTTAACAGAGCCACCTGAGTAATAACTTTGTGTAGTATTCGAACTGTTTTCATTTGGTCTGTACGCTTTTATCCATGCATCAAAACTTGCATGCGAAACAGGCTGAACACGCGCTCCAACTGATCCTTCGATATAATTCAAACTACTAAACATTTTTGATACGAACTGGTCTTTTGTATAGATTCCTTCGCGAAGCAATATTAGCTTTTCATAGTAAGAAGTGAATCCTTCCATCACCCAAAGAAGCGACGTGTAATTCTCTTCATCATAGTTAAACGGTCCAAGTTCCACAGGACGAATGCGTTTCACATTCCACAAATGGAAATATTCGTGTGCCACAAGTTTCAAGAAATCGGCGTATTTTGATCCCGCATATGTCCAGCGATTTACACTTAGCACTGTAGAATTGCAATGTTCTAATCCACCTTGACCATCAACGACATTGTGAATGATAAAAGTATATTCTTTGTTCGGGTTTTCACCAAAAATATCTGTTGCTCCTTGAACAACTTTCGCCATGTCAACTTTTAACTTTTCAATGTCAAAGTTTCCAAAGCCATACATCGCAACATTGTGCTTTACACCAGCACTTGTAAACGAAAATTCTTCTTGATTACCTATTTCAATTGGGCAATCAACTAAATGATCATAATTTTCGAAATCAAATGTTTTTGAACCATCTCTGGTAACACCTTCAGCAGATTCTTTCAACGCCGTAGTTATCACACTGAATGATTCATGCGGGAAAACTTCCAATTTACCATTGCTATCTTTATAACCGTCGACATACATAAATACTCCCGCACTACTCACAAAACCGTGAGTTAAATCTAAAAAGCTAGTTCTAACAGTCAACTCAAAAGCATATACTTCATACGAAACTGTTACTTTTTTCGCCTTACCCTTCGCAATTTTCCAAGCACTTTTCGACGTTTTATTGACTTCTAGAACTTTACCATTTTCATCTTTTGCAGTAACTCGATCTACATTTTTTGCAAATTCGCGCACCAAATACGACCCTGGAGCCCAAACAGGCATTTTCACTTCAATTTCCTTTTTAGAAAAACCAGCTAGCTCCATTTCAACCACATAATAGTGATTTTGGGGCTTTGGCATTTTTAAATTGTACTTAATTGATTGTCCAAAGGACGTAAAACCAATTAGGGAAATTGCAGTGTAGATTAAATATTTAAACATAAATTTGTATTTTATCCGTCAAAGATAAGATTTGTATTAATATTCATTCAAAAACCCGCATAATGTCAAAGATTCTTTCTGCCTTCGTTTTAGTATTTATCATTTTCAGTTGTAAACAAGAACCTACAAATGCGGGAGATGGCAGTGGCGATAGCACTGATTTACAAAACAAAATAGCACAATTGGAACTCGACAATGCGATGAAGGATTCGGTAATCAATGAATCGTTGGCGTTTTTTAATGAAATAAAATCCAATTTAGAGGCTATTGGAAGTCGAAAAGATGAAATAAGAGCCATTTCGGAAAACAAAGAAGTTTCAGCAGAGGACAAGAAATGGATTTTAGAGGAGATTCAAAACATTAACTACTTGCGTGATGAAAACGCGGGAAAAGTGCGTCAGATGCAAGCACAAATGAAAAAAAATGGTCTTAAAATCAAAGAGTTGGACTTGATGATTGAATCGTTAATGAAAGATATTCAATGGAAAGACGAACAGATCTCTATGCTTCAAAGTGAATTAGACAACTTAGATAAAGAATATTCCGTTCTGTTTGATGCCTACCAAGAACAAGCTATTCAATTGGACCAAGTAACGGATGAAATGAATTCAGTTTATTATGCGTATGGTTCAAGTAAAGAATTGATTGAGAATAAAATTATTGTACAGAAAAAAGGATTTCTTGGAATGGGGAAGAAAACGGAACTCTTACCCGCTATCAATGATTCGTACTTTACAAAGGTAAATTCAAAAAAGAAAACAAAAATAAACATTGAAGGAACCGACTTGCATTTTGTAACCTACCATCCACGATCATCTTACAAATTAGAAGTTAATGGTGCAAAAACTACCATTGTAATATTAGATGCATCTCAATTTTGGAAAATATCTAAATATTTAGTTGTCGTTATCGATTAATATTAATGGAAGAACAAGAAGTAAAACCACGGACTAAATTTCAAAGTCCTTTACCTTTTATTATTCAATTCCGAAATTTAATTTTTGGGAAGGAAAAGCCTGACACTTTTACTTCGGTGACCTTTGTTATCAATATTATAATAAGCACGACCTTTTTTCTATGGAATATCATCAGTTACTTTTCAATTTCCATGAAAGATTTTATCGAGGCTCAAAAAGGTATTTCTGTTGAAGAGATAATAACTAAACGTGGAGGTGAATTGGGATTTGAAAATGGGGAGTTTTTAAACCGTCTTCTTACTTTTCATGCAATTTCTATAATTTGTTGGATAATTGTTTTTGTAGGTATCGTGCTACTTTATCGCAAATTAATTCAGTTCGTTTACTTCATTGTACTTCCCATTTTGTTTTATATTGGCATGAGCATATTTTACATTAGCTACACTTATTTCATTGAAGACACCACAACTTATGATAAAATTGCGTTGTTGGTTGTTGTTGCAGGAAGCATACTTCACTATTTTCTAATGAAAAATGAATCAAGAGGCGGCAGCATCAATTTTTTTGGTGCTATTGAGGATGAAGAAGAAGTGTAAAACGTTCCATTGCATCTACGGTTTGTTCTTCACGAGACAAGACAATTGAAGCTTTTTTATAATACTCCTCTCTCTCATTTAATTTGTTCTCAATAAAGCTTAACAAATCTTCTTCAGACAATCCTGAAACCAATGGTCGCTTTTGTTTGGCGTTGATCAACCTATTCATTAATTCTTTCGGTGACCTTTCAAGATAAAACGTAGTACCAAGATTATTTAATAATGACATATTGGAATGAAAACACGGCATTCCCCCACCCGTTGCCAGCACAAAAGAATCCCTTCCATTTAAGGACTGAATAAAGTGCGCTTCTATTTCGCGAAAGTGAGATTCACCATATTCTCCAAATAATTCTCCAATCGATTTATTGTATTCCTTTTCTATTTCTGTGTCAGAGTCAATAAAAGGCACAGAAAGACGGCTTGCAAGCTTTTTCCCTAAGGTAGACTTGCCAGACCCCATAAAACCGATTAGAATTATACGTTTCATACCATACAAAGTAATGAAAAAAGAGTGAAAAATCAATAACATCAACACAAAACTCTAAATCCCTCATTATTAGTTGTTCCATGAAAAGCTTCAAAAAAAAGCAAAAAAAACGCAAATTCCCCTTGCTTAAAAGAATATTACACATATATTTGCACCCGCGTTAGCGATGATTTGGTAGCTCAGCTGGTAGAGCAATACACTTTTAATGTATGGGTCCTGGGTTCGAGCCCCAGCCAGATCACAGGAAAGCCACCCTTAGGGTGGCTTTTTTCGTTAAATCAAGCTAAATTAAAGGATTTAAAGCCTTTCATGCAATTTTCAATCCGGGTACAAACACAAATAAATGCAGACAAAATCAATTTTTTTGTCACCTATTCTGTCACCTAAAAATTATTTGTTCTTTTGGTGACAGAAATATCCAATTCCTTTTGTATTGGGCAGATGAGTGATTTCAATTAACACTATCTGCGGGCAAAATATCACCAATATCAAAAGATTATTGTCACCATTTTTTGAACGATTTAAAAAATCGTAACAAACAAAGAAAAATAAGGATGAAAAACAATCAAAAACTGAAAATTAGGTTTAGGTTAAATAAACAAAAGTCAAAGAATGGAATGTCACCGTTATACATTCGTATTTATGTAGATGGACAAAAATCAGAAATTGCTACCAAACATTTTTTTGATGCAAACCAATGGGACATAAAACAAGGAAAAGTGAAAGAAAGTGTAAAAAACAGTCAACAGTTAAATGGATATTTGGATAGAGCACGAAATACAATTCAACAAGACTTCCTAGATCAAGTTTCTAGGGGAAAACCAGTTAGTGCACAAAAACTTAAAAACAACTTTTTAGGCATCGAAGAAAAGCCCAACTACAAAACAATCTGCGAAGCATTCGATTATCACAACCTAAAAATGAGTGAACAAGTTAAGGTTGGAATGATAGCACCAAAGACCCACTTACGGTACAAAATCACTAAAGATAAAGTAGTAAAATTTATGCAACGTCAATACAAAATCAATGACAAACCATTGCCTGAATTACGACTAGCATTCGTCACAGAATTCGAGCACTACCTACGCACCGTCGATAAACTACAAAACAATACTGCTCATAAATACATTACGAACTTGAAAAAGATTATGAATATGGCAGTCGGATTAGATTGGATCCCGTCCAACCCTTTTACACAATTCAAGTGTACCTATTCGAATCCAGAGCGCGAAATATTAACGCAAGAAGAACTAAATACCATCATGACCAAGGACCTTTCCATAGATCGATTGAAAGAAGTTAGAGACGTCTTTATATTTTGTTGCTATACTGGATTTGCATACTCTGAAATTTACAAATTCAAACGAAATGCATTAACATTAGGAATGGATGCTGAATATTGGTTAACTACAACTCGTGAAAAGACGGGAACACGTGAAAGCGTTCCTTTATTACCTGTTGCAATGGATATTATAAACTTGTATAAAGATCACCCCTACTGTGTTGAGTTCAACAAACTCTTGCCTGTAAACAGTAACCAACGTTATAATGCTTATTTGAAAGAAATCGCTGATATCTGTGGTATCAAAAAGCGAATCACAACTCACATAGCCCGACATACCTTTGCTACAACAGTAACTCTTTCGAATGGTGTTCCTATTGAAACCGTTTCAAGAATGCTAGGTCACACTAAGTTGGCCACAACACAGATTTATGCCAAAGTACTTGACCATAAAGTAAGTTCGGACATGATGCTATTACGCGAAAAATTACACCAAAAAGGTGAGGAACAAAAAAAGATAGCTAATACGTAAATAGTTTACGTACTTCATTCCCTTTATTTGTAAATGATATGCAACTATAACCGTAATGTAAACATATTTATCTGTAATCTATGGAATACTTCATTGCCTCTGCTAGAAAACTCTGTGATGAGTTGGAGCAGTTGCACTATGACGAATCGGATGTAAATATTCGAAGTTTAAAAGCTGCTAAACATATCAAAAAAACGCTGACTAATTTTAGAAACAAAATCCGAAAGAACGGTTTCGATTCTGAAGAAGATGAAGTCCACTTCTTCAAGTTTGTGAAACCTAAAATTCAGGCGTACCTCATTTTTTATTCGGTGCTGGCCGAGATTGAATCAAGCAAATTGCACATGAATGAGAATGATCTGTTGCACCTCATAGATAAAAAAGGGCGTATGTTCCGACATATCATGCGTGAAAACCTTGAGTTTGTGAAATACTACAATTCGGGACTTACGCACCTGGACAAATTATACTTTGCCCGGAACACCGATTTAAGTGCAATAAGTAAACATTCCACCAATATGTTACTGGATCCAGAATTTAATGTATCACATGATTGCGTTGCTGCGAATATCATAGCGTTTGATTTATTCAAAAAGCACATGGTACCTCATCAGGATTTAAAAATGACCGTTGGACCTCCTAACCCAAAATTGAAATGGACGGGAAGTAAATTAGACCTAGTGGAACTCATCTATGCCCTTCAAGCATCTGGAGCCATCAATTACGGTGAAGCTGATTTAAAGGAAATCTGTTCAGCGCTTGAATCGGTATTTCAAATTCACGTGGGAGATTTGTACCGTGCGTTTCACACTATATCGAATAGGAAGAAAGATCGTATTAAATACGTGAACCGATTGGAGGACGATTTGGAACGGAAAATTATGGAATTGGAGGGGATGTAATGATAGTTTACTACGGTATATCATTAAATATCCTTTGTGCTATTAGTTTGTCCTTTCTAAAATACATAATGATTTTATGTCCAAAACTATCTTTAGCTCTAGGTTTTTCAGTTGATTCGTTTAAATACTCCTCATCACCATAAAATGACCATTCTAATTTCTGAATCCCCTTTAATGCTGATGTGCTGACTGGCTTACCGTATGTTGAAATTGCCTTTTGTTGATTGATACCTAGTTTAATTCCTTTATTGCTTTGGAAATACTTTGAATCAATTTTGTATGATTGATCTAAGAATCCTGAAAAATCAATTTTCACTTGTGCATCTGCCGCCAAGTTCCCATTTACTGTATGAAATTCAATGTCATACATCAACTCATCAGTGACATCTTCATTCAGAAAATGGTAGGTAAAGAATCGATGGTAATCTGTTGCTAATTCAATTACAATGGTTTGATGAGAATCTGTAAACCACACCTTATCATAAGTAACCGTTTTCCCGCTTGTGACCTTTAAAATTCCATTCGTTCTATCCAATTTTCTGAGCATATCCATCGTAATCGGATAATCGTCTACTTCAAAAGTTGGAAAAGAATCTTTAAAAAACGTCTTCTTAGTGGGACTAGATTTTATAACAGGTGTGTTTGAATCTACAATGGGATCTGTTTTGCTTTTTTGAGGGAAATCGTCTGATTTAATGGTGTTATCCTTATCAAGCTCACAGGAGCACAAGCAAATTAACATAATGAATACGAAATTGGAGCTGACTTTCATGCTGTAGCTATAACGAGTTGTTTGACATAATGTTATTCTAAGTAACCTTGCATTACATTTAATAATAATCCCACGGGTTACCAGGCTTTATCATTTCTGATCTTAAAATGAGAAAAATTGTATCACTCGGTTTCACCAATAGAGTATCACCATCAAATATGTAGGAAAAAAAGTAAGGTTTGGCAAATGTAAACTCGTAAAACATTGTTATTTTCCAATCGTCTATTGGCTTGTTTACTCTTAACTTGAATGACGAATTGTTTATCCTCTGAACGAAAACACTTGAGTCGTATGGTCGGACAATCATCTTGCCATGTTTCATATACTCTTTCATTTTACCAGAAAACTCAAAATTTAAAGTCAAATCCCTATCTGCTGGAAGGTTGTTGAAATTATACTCATCTGAAAATGTAATGCGGTCTTTGATTGACGCCTTTACTGTATCGTAATGCATCGGTTCCCAATAAATAGCTACTGTATTATCCTTTTCAATACGACTTAGAGAGTCCGTTTTCTCAAAATTGCCTCCATTACATCCTAAAACAAGGATTAAAAGGACCAAAAGGATTGTTATTAGAGATGTCTTTGTCATTACTTTTATCCATTACCTCGTTTATACTTTCACATTCCTACGACGTCCAAAGTTAGCACTCCAGTTTTATAATGCATATCATACTTGTCATCTATAATTGCTTTGGAAATTAGTATTCGATTCTTACCAATCCAAGATGCTTTAGCAACAGCCCAATCAGAGAGTATTGTCGTGTTCAATAACTTAAATCCGTTTGAGTCCTTTTTAATTAGTTGGAATCCGTTTTCTGTGTATTGTACATCAAGGTCAACATTAGATGCAAAAAGAAGCGAATTGTTCTTATTGAATAAAGGCTTTCCATATGTAATTATTGTGTCACCGCTGAACATATCAACGAGCACATGGTAAGAATACTCATATACTTGCACCTGAACCACGGCAATGTTTGCTTGTTCATGAAATTTGACAAAACTATACCTTGGTGCTTCAAAGTTTTGTTTTTCCTCGATGTATTCTTCATTTACCAATGTCACGGTTGATTTTTCTGCTCTGAAAATTAATGTATCCTCTATTCTTTCAATGTTTGGATATGGACTTAAGTCTATTTCATCAATAGTCCAACCCATAAAATCCATTTGAAATTTATAGTTGTGGCTCAGTATTGTGTCACGGTATTGAAAGCATTGTTTCGTCGTATCAACTTTCAATTCACTTGGTTCATCTTGTGGGCTTTCTTCAACTGTGTCCTCTTCAACTTTAACAGTAGACACATCAGACCTATTAGTCGCCTGTTCGCCAGAGCAACTATCAAATAGAAGTAGAATTGAAAAGACTGTAATAGTTTTATTCATTTTATGATGCTGCTTTGAGATTACTTCGTGCGTTTATTTTCGCCATAACGGCTCATTTCCACCTAACAATCTACGTCTGGTATCAATCGTACCATAACCATTAAGCCAATAAACAAAAAAGAGAAAACCAAGAAAAATTAAGAACACAATTGTGGCATATAAGTAATCATAAGTTGTTGTAAATTTCGATTCAAAAACGAAGATTAGATTAACTATAAAAATTAATACAATTGAGAAATAGCTATACTTCCTATCCCTCTTTATTTTATACTCATAATTTATAATTCTTGATTTTATTTTTTTACTATCTATTTTTTCCAGTTTGATGAGTTTTTCATTATACCTAATTTCATGGATTGTTGGGCTATATAGGCTTGCAAAAACTATAAAGGACACGAGATGTATTCCCACGAAAAGCCATATTATAAGTGTCATTTGTGGTTTTTAATTTATTTGGAAACACCAACTAAGTTTTAACCTATCATCGATCCACTTTATGCTGACGATTTACACCATTTAACATGTAGAGGCACCTTTAAGCAGATTTATATTTATTCGATCGTTAAGCGAGTGGTCTGCTCCAAATATCCTTACCAAACTTTTCCAATAGTTTATCAAGTAATACCAGCCGAGTTACAGGCTTTAATTCTGAAAAATTAACTTCGCTTTTTCCACCTGTATAATCCATCATATTAAAATAAATGTCTTCTCCTTTTGAACTAAGTGCAACAATGGTGTAAGGTTCATTAACAGGAACCATAAAAGATAACTTTCCGTCATTTGTTCGTTTTGGTGGAACTGATGAATTGTAGTTTTTTAAAACCAAATAATAAGATGCGGCTGCATATTCTTTAGGTACATTCACAATCAATGGTTTAGTTTCTCCCTCAATATATCTATCACAGTTTATCCAACCCATTTTAGAGATATTGAAAATATAGTTTACTAGATTTTCATTATTAATTTGCTTGTCGACTTCTAAACTACTTTTAGGCGACTCCGCCTGTATAAAAGAATCATCGCAACATGGTAAATTTTCTTCTATGGTTTTCTCGTTACTTTCATTTGTAATACTTCTCTGATCATTTTTGTGGATTCCAACGGATGATAAACTCCAAAACACGTTATTGTTTTCATCCATAACACCTTCAAATAATTTTATATCTTTTCTATAGTTTTTAGTAGGCATTTGAACTTTGATTTTTCCCCGTTCAATGAGTAGTGTATCCCCAGATTCACTATATGCGTTCAAATAAATCATACCATCAGACTCAAGTAATTTCCTGTCTAAAGTGTGAGTTGACAACTTATTAATCAATATACTTTGAATGCTATAACATTCAATCAATTCGACCGAAACTTTAATATTATTTTTACCGAAACAACCTGCTGGTAAAGTGATTATAGTTCCTTTTTTTCCTTCAATGGTTTGTTGTTTAAGTAAATTAATATCGAACTTCTGTACACCGTCCTTTTCTCCGCCAATAAAATCACTATAATATTCTGTTGAATCTAAAACAACTTTTTCTTTTGTTATTTCTTTATTGGAAGACGGATCATCATTTGAATTACATGAGCATAATGCTATGCATATTAATAGAATACTCTGAGTCTGAAATAAAAGTGGTTTCATAATTCAATTTATGGTTGTGAAATCTCTTGATACGTTTGTATTGTTACAGCTGGTCCTGTTTGGGTTGCAGTAACTTGATTAAATTGTGATGCGCTTGAAGCACCAACCGCAAGTCCAGGTGCTGTGCTATCACTTGGATTAAATGAACCAAAGTTTACTGTTGCATTTGGATTTATGTTATCCATGAAAGTTGTTTTGAACGCTTCTGCTTGTTCAGATGTCATATTCTGATTTAACGGAACACTCACTGCAAAATTATTTACGACTGCCCCTTGAGGTGCAGCAGACGTCAAATTTGTAATAGCAGTGTTGGCGTTATTTGCAGTCATAGCAGCATGATTCTGAATGTCTTCTATACTAAGTTGCCCGATAGGAATAACAGACCCTGTTAAACCTCCACTACGTTTATACTGTCCTTGAAAATTTTGTTGAACTGGTTGCAACGGATTTATTGTAAGTTGAGAAGGAGCTTGTATAGTTGTCGACATAAATTGGTTGTTTGGATAATCACTTGGTAGTGTCGCTCCATCAATATATGTCATTCCTTGTACTTGTGTCGTTCCTGATACTATACCTGTTGTTTGTGGAGCTTGAATTTGTGGTCGTGCAGAATATCCTTGGTCTTTAAAACTATTAATCCGTTGCATATCTTCCCTACTTATTATAAAGCGACCGCCTTGTTGAGCATTCCAAATAGTCACTTGACTAGCATCGGGAAGCGTTAAAATAGCTTTTTCCTTAAAAAGAGGCTGACCATTAGAACCTACGGCATCTATAGGTTCTAATCCCTCCAACTCTCTACAATCTATTACCCTATTTCCAGAAAACGCATAAGGTGTGTAAAATGGATATTTATCAGACAAAGGATCCACACTCATAAATCTTGAAACAGTTCTCTCCCTTTTGGCAATTTTAATTTTGTCAAGCTCATCTTCAGGAATAATGTATGCCACTTTGTTGGTTTGTGTATTAAACATTACTGAGCCAATCTGTCTCAAGGTGTCATTATCGAAGTATTCAACGTAGCGACCATCGCTTAATGTAATGTAATCAACTTCATGATCTAAGCCCAGTTCTTGAAAGGGTCTTTGCGCCTTTACTGAAAGTACAAAACACCAAGCAATAATTGAGGAAAAGTATGTTATTTTCATAAGTTAGTTAGATTTACTTAGCTTTAAATATAGTTTTTATTTCTTTATTTTGGTACTTTTCGCCGTTATTTTCTAATGCCTCAACCCATTCAACAAACATTTCTTCGGGGATTTCACGGTAATCATATTCTGCGAGCAAGGCATACGATTTTTCCATTTCTCGGAGGTGGTGGCGCACTGTTTTGGAATGAGGGTGACTTTCGTTTTGAACGTTTAAGCCATATTGATCTTCATAGGCTTTAAATAGTTTCAAGTGAGTTTCGGCTTTCAATAATAGCAATTCAGCATAATTCGGATAGTACTCCAAACCTAGATCACAACAAGCCAAAACAAAATTATAATCAGGGTTTTTCATTTTTCTTACGTATCCTTTTGCCAAATCGTTTACGCAAACCGCAATGGATTGTTTTAATCCCAATGTGTCCATATAAATTCCACTTACTATGGACGCCGTACTTACATAGCCCGAAGC
Organism: uncultured Flavobacteriales bacterium; assembly: GCA_913059205.1. GTDB lineage: Bacteria > Bacteroidota > Bacteroidia > Flavobacteriales_D > Crocinitomicaceae > UBA4466. Next base: position 7,331 of record CAJXRM010000018.1, on the reverse strand, counting down.
CATGAGCCAGCCTTCATTGGGTAATGAAGCATTGGTCATTTCTGTATTGTACCACCCTGTTTTCTTGCATCGATTACGCAAATAAATATGATTGGGAGTAAAAGACAACCAGGCATCTACCTCAAGTTCCTCGGCTATCATTTTGTATAAAAAAGGAAGCGAATGGCAATTACCCTTATGGGAAATGAGCAGTTTAGTAACAAACATATTCAGCCAGTTTTCTCGTGCAAAACAATCGTTAAAGTCATAAACATAGGGTAAATTGACAATGTTTCTCTCTAAATCAAATACCGTATCAGTCAATGTGTGAAAAATTCCTGCATTTAAGTGCAAATTGATACTATCAGAAAAATTATAACCCTCGAGTGGATTTGCCTGTGACCACTTTTTTGCAATTAATGCCAATTTGATTATTTCATCAGAAAATGATCTGTAATTCAACGTGTTTTCAAAAAATGCATTTTCAGTAACAAAAACTGCCCATTTAAAACTTGGCTTTTTTACACCTTCAAGCATTGCTTTCAATTCATCAAACGCCATTGAATAATGTGTTTGAGGGTGAATGTATTCAAATTGTTCAGGAGTTGGAGTTAATCGAATTGTAGGTAGGCTGTCATTAGTTATTTGGTGCGAAAATGTCGAATCCTTTTCAGGGTTTTGCTCCGAAATTGGATTCACGTGTTTTTTTGTACTACAAGCACAAAAAAATGTAGAAACTATCAGTAGTTTGAATAATATAACTTTGTTAATGTTCATTGGCACTTTGTTGTAATTTATCCAATTGTTTTAAGTGTTCCTGTTTTTGTTTTTCTTCATTCGTAGTCAACTGCCACTGTTCATATTGTTCAGGGGGAATTTTTATATATCCTGTTTGCTCAATTTGCAATTCAAATTCCACCATATTATCAAACTGTTTTTTTAGTTCGGGATATTTATAATAATCCTTTTCCTTAGGATAATTGTATTTTTTAGCTGTATTGGCACAATGCGCAACTACAAAGCCATGAACAGTCAGCATGGAACGAATACTTTTGGGGAAATAGTGGAGCGCAGAACTTGCACATTTAATTGTGAAGTCACTTTCTCCAACATAATTTTCTAACCCTGCTGATAAATCAACTAGGCATTCGGCAATTACCTGTTGTTTGGTAAGTGGAGCAAGGTAAATTTGATTTTTAATAGCTGAGGAAGAAATATAGCCCGATTTTACAATCCATTGATCAGTAACGAAAGTCCCGTTAGTGGTTTCAAAATTATAAGATTGGTATTGGTTGCCAAATTTAACATATGAATGATTTGGGGCTAATCCAAGGTATGCATTGACATTCAGTTCTTCAGCTACAATAAGATATAGCAAAGGGAGAGAATGACATTGTCCTGTTTTAGTTTCTAATAGTTTGGTAACAAACATTTTTGTAAAATCTTCATTTCCCATATAATCATCAAAGTCATAACCAAAAGGTTTGAATGAAATTGTTTTCCCCGCAGTGTTTTTATAAGTGAAAGATTCAGAAAACAGTTTTTGAATTGCATAATGACAAGCGATATAATTGTCCGTTTTCAAATTTTCTTTTCTCAAAATTTGTTTGCAAACACTCACCAGTTCATCTATTTGTTTACTGTATCTATCATAATTCAGTTTGTTTTGATGGTATGCATTTTCGATTACAAACACGGTTCGTTTAAGGCTTAATTCCTTCTTGCCGGAAAGCATATCAGAAATTTCATTGTAAGCTGTGTTATAGTGTTGTGAGTGATTTTTAAAAGTCATTGAACTGGTATCCGCAATCAAAAACAAGGAATTAGATTCTTCTGAAATCTTTGTGTTTGGACGTGTTTCATTATTAATAGAGTTGATAAGATGGTAAAGTTCCTGTTCTTTTCGTTGTTTTACAATGGCTTGTTGGTCGTAGTAATCAAAGGTAATTTGTTGTTGTAACGGTGGAGGCTGAGATCCAAGTCTTTCCATTTGCTGCCTGTTCTGACGTTGAGCTTGAACTTGTTGCTGTTGGTGTAATTCTTGAAGAGTTCGTGCTTTTGGTGGCTGATTTGAGTTGGGAAATGTCTGAATCTGAGCAGTTATTGTTTCAATACAAAATAAATTAATCAGTATGAATAGTGTCAGAACAATTGTGTGTATTGTTTCAGTGAATTTAAACTTCCGTATTTCTTTCGTTACTGCTTTCATACTTTCCGTTTTTGATGGTCGCCAGATAGTATTACATCCATTTGCTATCATTGACAGTTACCAAGCACCATCACCTTTATTCCATAAATTGATCCTCCTAAAATAGTCAAAATCTCCTACACGCTATGCCTCCTGTTGATTATTAATGTTTTAACTCACTCATTTCACCAATCAAAAACACCCAAGTTCCGACCAACTTGGTCGTTTTATCCAAAACTTCTACAGCCCAATAAAACCGTTCAGAAAATTAACGGTTTTCTAGCCTATTTCCCCTCTCATTTTTCAGTGTTTCAATCACAATTGCATCAATCCCCTATTCCTACTACAATTCAAAATTTATTTCACCCAAGGTTCGACCAACTTGGAAAAAAACTTTATCAAACACCCACAAATTTGTCATCGAACATAAAAAACAAATCGAATGGCAACAAGTATTATTACGCCCGAAGACCTCGAGCAATTCAAATGGGAATTATTATCCAACATTAAAGACCTTTTGGATAAAAAACAAGACAAGCCCGTACCTCCACAAGAAGAAAAAAAATGGCTTAAATCTCACCAAGTTCAACGGCTTTTAGGTGTTTCTCCTGGAACTCTTCAGAACCTCAGAATCAATGGAACAATTCCTTATTCAAAAGTAGGTGGAGTTCTGTTCTATAACAAACATGATATAGAACGCATCCTAGACGAAAACATGAGAAACAAAAACTTTGAAATCTAAATGATCATGACAAACACACAAATTCTACAAACAATTACAAGCGACCTCAAAGAACTGACGCGCACAATGGAACACTATAAAGCTACTCAAACCATTGATCTCAAAAGTCAATGGTTAGATAAATTGGAAGTGATGCAAGTTTTACGGATGAGTGAAAGGTCAATTCAACGACTACGAAAATGTGGAGCACTACCATTTTCAAAAGTGCATGGACGCATTTTATACAAGCGTTTGGACATTGAAAAATTACTCGAGTCAAATTATAAAAAAGCGCAACGCAACCAGTGTGGTTGTTAATCTGAATCATGGTCAATTACATTCGACATCTGGAGAAAATCTCGGAGCGTTTTTACGAAGACACTCGTTTAAGTCCTTGGCACGTGAGCCTGTATTATGGACTTTTTCATTCATGGAATCGGTACAAATTTCAAAATCCAATTTCCATCTGCAGGTCAGAGTTGATGACAGTTTCAAAGATTGGTTCAGCAAACACTTACACTAAATGCTTAAAGCAATTGGATGAATGGGGCTACATCGAGTATATGCCTTCTCATAATCCCATGAAAGGAAGTCTTGTCAACTTGTACATATTTGATACAACTACTGATAACAGTATTGATACAACTGATAATAAGACTACTGATACAACTGCTGTAACTCTCGTGAGACCTTCTATAAACAGTTTAAACAATAGAAACAATAAAACATCTAAACCTAATAAAGGGAAAACTACGTTTTCTCCTCCTCCGATAGATGAGGTAAAGGATTTTTTTAGTGAAAACAATTCATCTATTGACCAAGCTGAGAAATTCTTCAACCATTTTGAATCCAACGGATGGCTTGTAGGTGGAAAAGCCAAAATGAAAAACTGGCAAGCTGCAGCTCGAAATTGGATCCGCCGATCTGAAGAATTCGCTACTCGCTCCCTGAGCTCGTCGAAGAGCGCGAGTGGAAACCTTAACGTCAATCAAAACAAAGATTATTCAATCCCACTCTAAAAAAACTAAACAATGACAATCATTACTCTAATTATTCTTTGGATTCGCAAAAAACTAAAATCGCGAAACTCAATCAAATCTTAAATTCCACATCATGTTACAAAAATGCTATACAATCGTGGACAATTATCGTCAATTCGATTTCAACTCCTGTCTTAAACTCCTAAACTATTTAGGTAAGAAAAAATACGGTACAAACTTCCAAATTCAAAAAAAAGATCTTGCAATTCTTCACAAACTTATTTCCTATGCAATTGGCGAAGACGAACATTGTGCAAATTATGGTATTGACCTCAGCAAAGGAATTCTATTAACTGGTCCAGTTGGTTGTGGAAAAACATCTTTGATTACACTCCTACCAGAATTCATGTATCCACATCAAAAGTACCAGGTAAAAAGCACACGTGAAATCGCTAATGAGTTCCACAAAGATGGTTATGAAATCATTCACCGTTATGGAAGACGAGAAAAAGCGTTTTGCATAGATGATCTGGGTGTTGAACAGAACATTAAGCATTTCGGAAATGAATGCAATACGATTGGGGAAATACTACTGCATCGATATGATTTACATGTGAACTATGGTATCTTAACCCATGCAACAACGAATTTGAATGCAGAAGAATTAGAAAAATTATATGGCAACCGTGTGCGCTCTCGCTTAAGAAGTATGTTCAATCTTATTTCATTTCCGATGGAAACGAAAGACAAACGAAAATAAATTTAGAAATTCAGCGCGATACTTACCATAATTTGGTGTGTTTCGCTCCGTAAAACTTTGATGTTTCTTTGAAAACAACCCCTCTTTATTTTTACAGGTTATCGCATCACAAAATGTAAATGGAAACGTTCATTAAAATTTCAATGTTCTTCTACGTTTCATGATAGAAATAAAGCTCTGTAATAAAAAACTGATACACTTTCTTGTTTTATCCAAAAAAAGGAAGTAAGTTTGCTCTGTAATCACAAACTGATGCAAAAGAAATTAAAAGAAATAGCAACAATTTTTACAGGACAAACGTTCCGTTCAAAAGTGGAAAATAATCCTGAAGGGAAAGTATGGGTTATTCAAATGAAAGACTTGAATGAAGACTACACAACTCTTTCTGGAATTCCACATGCCGTAAATTTCAACGAGATAAGTAACAACCAGTTGCTTCAACCTGGAGATGTATTATTTCTTGCGCGAGGCAATAATAATAGTGCATTTGAATACAATTTTAATCATCCTGCAGTTGTTGTCTCCCTGTTTTTTGTAATACGCTTAGAAACAAGCGATGTGCTTCCGGGATATTTAACATGGTTTCTAAACAGCCAAATTACACAGCGTTATCTAATTACAGCAAGAGAAGGTGCTTCCGTGTCAAGTATCAAAAAATCGATATTAGACGAACTAACCATCCAAATTTTGGATAAATCGAAGCAAGAATTGATTGCAGGGATTTACAACCTCTCCATTAGAGAGCGACAATTAACCAAAGAGTTGATGAACGAAAAACAGACCTTAATCCAATCACTAAGCGAAATACTATGACCATAAATATAAAATTTCGACGAGTCAATGAGGATTACAGTCAAGACTATGCAGACTTTCATGATAGTGGAAAGGAGGGCCTCTCCAATCCAAAGCATAAATGGTCAGTAGTTTATTCTAGTGAAGACATTGAAGAAATTACAATTGAACCCGAAGCAGACTTCAACTTCATCGGAGTTGATCCGAACGGGAATAAACAAGATTTTGTACTAAAAAACATGTGCTTACTTCGTTGTTTCAGAAAGGAAGATAAGGCAATGATTACTTATGGCGTTTCACAATCAGCGTTAAATGTTCTGCCGACCAAACGACCTGTAAGAAATTACATCAACGACGGTACAGAAACAATTACACAGTATTTTGATATTAAAGCAGAAGCTGAACTCTTTGAGTTAACCACAGGTTTATATGTAGCAAAAAATGAATTACCAATTGAATTAAGACGTTAATATGAGAGAAGGAGCTAAAAAGAAAGTGTTTAAGTTGATCGACCCAATGATTACGATGTTGGGAACTAAATTGAAAGAATTGCAAGATCAACAAAGAAATTCTGGCAATCAAGGAGGAGTGTTTTTTGACGGAGTTGAAGCACCTGAAGCACAACATGGAGATCCTGAAATTCAAAACAGAATTAATCAGCACAATGCGCTTACGCAAAGGATTAATAATTGGGAAGCTGCTGTTCGTAAGAGCATGTTATCAGTTTTGCCTGAGCTAGAAATGGAGTTCATAAGAAATGTAAGTAAAGCAGTAGAAGATTATAAAGTTGAAATTGAAAATATTTAACATGGAAACAAAACCAACACAAGAACAAATCAACAAATCGCTTTGGGCGGCATGTGACACATTTAGAGGAACATTAGATTCTTCTGAATACAAAAACTATATCCTGGTATTCATGTTCTTGAAATATTTGAGTGATGTCTGGAAAGACCATTACGAAGAGTATCAAAGACAATACGGTGACGATGAAGAACTTATCATGCGTAAATTGAAACGAGAACGTTTTGTGCTTCCAGAAGACTGTACGTTTGATTACATCTATGAAAAACGTAACGCGGACAACATCGGTGAAGTGATCGACAAAGTATTGGCGAAGATTGAAGACCAAAACATGGAGAAGCTGGAAGGTGTATTCCGTAATATCTCTTACAATTCTGATAAACTAGGTCAAACGAAAGACCGTAACCGAAATTTAAAAGCCTTAATTAACGATTTTGCAAATCCAGTATTGGATTTCCGTCCTTCTCTTTTGGGAAGTACAGAAGACATACTTGGAAATGGGTATATGTATTTGTTGGAGCGTTTTGCATCTGGAGCAGGAAAGAAAGGAGGAGAGTTTTATACACCTCATGAAATCTCTGTTCTATTAGCGAAATTGGTGAATCCACAACCTGGGAATCGTATTTGTGATCCTACTTGCGGATCAACTTCCCTATTGAATGCGGCAGCGGATGAAGTGAAGAATCCAGACGGAACTCCTTCTAACGATTATTCTTTATTCGGACAAGAAAGTAACGGTGACACTTGGGCTTTAGGAAAACTAAACATGTTTCTGCACGGTAGAGATTCTGCACGCTTGGAATGGGGAGATACCATTAACAATCCTAAATTGGTTGAGAACGGAAGTCTTATGAAATTCGATGTTATTGTGGCAAATCCTCCGTTTAGCTTGGATAAATGGGGATATGAAGATGCGGCAGCAGATCAATACAAACGTTTCATGCGCGGTTTACCGCCAAAATCGAAAGGAGATTATGCGTTTATCTTACACATGGTCGAAACGTTGTTACCTACCGGTCGTGCAGGAGTTATTGTTCCGCACGGCGTGCTGTTCAGAGGCTGTCTCTTATACACATCTCCGAGCCCACGAGACAGGCAGAAATCTCG
>CAJXRM010000017.1 GCA_913059205.1 uncultured Flavobacteriales bacterium | reverse complement strand
TCTACACAGAGTAGATCGTCGGCAGCGTCAGATGTGTATAAGAGACAGTCCTTCTACATGTGCCATTTCATCTAGCTTAGTGTTATATAATTCAGCATGCTGCTTCCATGCTTTTTTTCCTCCATCTTTAAACAATTGCCAGCTTACACTATTTACTTTTTCTTTCATTACTGAAATCGAATTGTCAATTTTTTCGAGATCATCAACAACTAATAAATTTTTCATATTTAGATATGCTTCTATAATTTGCTGAAACTTTTCTTTCTCAGCCTTTTCAAGTTGATAGGGTATATCAAGAATGATAATATCTTGATGTGCGAATTTATCCTGAATTGCATCGTGTTCTTTATGAATGCTTTTCTCTCTTTCCATTTCAGAATGGTTTTCTTCTTCTAATGAAGACGCGTGGCTCATATCTTCATGATGTTCATGAGAATAGTCTTCATGTTCGTTGTTACTACAAGCTCCAAGTATTAATAATAATGATATTGTAACTCTTGAAAAAATTAATTTTGTTATTTGCATTTTCATTTTTTTTAGAAATTTCCTGAATAACTCATTCTAATTGAAAGTTGTGAAGTTATTGAAATCGAAAAAATCAGTAAATTTCACATGTACATTAGCCACATGTTTTCCATAGCTTTCTAAGCTCATTTTTAAATCATTTGCAAAATCATGATCTAATTTTTGAAGAATAGTGTAAATATTTTTGATCTCTAACTTTATTAAACCTTGTTTTGCCTCATCAAATGGTTCATATTTTAAAAGTAATTCTTCCAGGTTTGTTTTAAATCCCAATTCTACTTCTTTATAAAAATCTTGAAGCATAGGTGGCGAGGTAAAGGTTCTTAGATGTGACAATTCTATAGCTTCCTTTTTTTCTTTACGATCTACTTTATGGTCTGTACTTGATGCTAGTATCGATAGTAACACAGGAGCTTTTAAAAGAAGTTCTTTTTCGTAAGCCGACAATTTTTTTAATTCGTTTTCCATGATATTATTTTTTTAGCGAAACATTATAAAAAGCAGCAATGCAAGCCCCTATTAACCACCCGATAATAAAAGTCTCTATTAATCCTATTCCTGCTTCCCAAAGTGGGACATCCATGCGAATGACAGATGTGACGTCTAATCCGTGTAACAGACTGTTAAATAGTTTAACAGTACCGGCGTGTCCAACAGTAATCATTGAAAATGCGCAACCAAGATAGAGTAGAGCTCCTGTTAAGCCAAAAGCCAATCCAAATTTTTTAATGTTTATGTGTTTCATTGATTTTATTTTTAGTTGTTTCAGAATGTTTTTCTTGAGAGCCGTGATTGTGCCCTCCATGATGCATAGGCATCAGTAAATGACAAGCAAACATGGCGACGATGAAAATAAAAAGGGATACGTTTCCACTAATACCTAATGCTGGTGCAAAAAATATAAGTAACAGAGGGAGTCCGCAACCAACAATCATCCAAACTACGTGATTTTTCATTTTGTTTAATTTTAATTATTCAACTATAAGGATACTTACATGCAATTTTTCAAAAAATTACTTGTCAAAGCATTTGGTTATACATCTAACCTGAGGGTCATTAAAACACAGACAATAAAAGGTGTTTACACCTTCTTGGACTCTTTCCAATATTCCACTTTTTCGCATAATATTTAAATGTCTTGATGCGCATGGTTGGTCTAGTTTTAAAGTTTCATAGATACTTTTCACTGTTAATTTGGAGGAATCGCAGGTATAAAGTAAATTCAGCATCGCTAATCGAACTGGATGTCCAATAGTTTTAAATTTTTCTGCTAACACTTCATAATCCCGTATTTCCTTTTTCATAGTTCAAAAAGTATTTGTTTCTAAAATAGAATTATTGCTTATCTTATTTTGCGCAACAGCTCATTTCTTTGTTGTCCTGCATTTTTTCACACATACCTTCCGCAATATTAGAATGCTCCATTGCATGATCGCAAAACCCATCACTCATGTTTGCATTTTCGTTAATGATTGGCATAAAATGGTGTGTTGTCAATAACATCAACTCAGGAAATTTCGTAATCATATCACTAAGTTTTCCTGCCAATACACTATCTTCTGAAGCTGCCTTCACCAACTTGTCTACCATCATTCCTGTTGCATGATCATTTTCCATCATTTTATTAACATACTTGCTTGATAAGTCATGATTTTCAGCCATCATGGTCAAAACCTTTTCCTGCTGCTTGGAATCTTTAAGCATGGCTTCAAGGGATTGTGGTTCTTGTTTTTGAGAACAAGCGGTTAAAAGAGTTCCGGCTATTACCAATCCTGTTACGTATTTGATTGTCTTTTTCATTTTATAATGATTTTAAGTTTAATTAATATTTGTTATTTCTTCTTTCCTTCACCTTCACTCATGCTACAACAACCCATTCCACTCTTCTTTTCTTCTTGTTTCATGTGCGTACACATATTTTTCTTCATTTCATCATGCTCCATTAAATCAGTGCATATTTCATTACTCATTTCAGGGATTTCCTCTGCAACGGCAATAATATGATCAACAAACACAAGGGATACGGCATGATACTTCCCAACCATTTCAGCGATATTTTTTGCAATTACTGAGTCGTTTTGCGCTCTTTGAAGAGCAGCATCAACTACCATACCTAAAGCATGGTCATTTTGCAACATCTTTTCGCTAAACTTTTTCATCAACTGATGGTCTTTTACCAGTGCAGCGATAAATTGATCTTGTTTCGCAGGGTCATTTAGTACTGCTTCTACATCTTTATCTTGCGCTTGTGCAACTCCTGTTAATAGGGTTGCTAAAAAAATAAAGGTGATTTTCTTTAATGTTTTCATAAATTTATTTTTAGGATAATGATTATTTAGTTGGGTTCTGCTCAAGAACTTTTTTGTTTTCCTCAAATTCTTCTTTACTGATTTCACCAGCGGCAAACCGTTTCTTTAGTATATCTAAAGGAGTATCCTTTTTCTTTCTTTGTCCTGGAACTTCGTAAGGAATTGCGAAAATCCAAAAAATTAATAATAACCAGACGAACCACCAGACTAAGTGCATTCCCCATAAGTGATGACCATTGTAAAACATATTCGATTATTTTTATTTGTTCTTCAGTTCCGCTGTTGCCCGGCTTTCAGTTGTGCTGTTACCCATTTTAATTCTTGTGATTCAAACAGTAAAATTCTTTATTGAAGAAAAGATCGCAGTTCTCACTAACCGCAACAACAATTTTTATCTTTTTTATTTTCCTGATTTTCTTTTTCAGATTGACTATTTTGAATTGATTCCACAATAGTGTAATTTCCCGACTTTGAAATCTGCGCTTGCAGATCGGCAGTACTTACTTCCGTAGAAGTAGTAATAACTGCAATTGGGGGAGATAGTTGCACTTCAACAGCGTCAACATTGGATACATTTAATAATGCTTTTTTTACAGCATTAACACATCCCTCACAACTCATTCCTGTTACTCGATATTCTCTTTTCATATTTTTTATTATTAACGGTTTATTCTTAAACATTTAAAACGAGAGGTCAATTATTATAACATATAACCATCTGGTAATTATGTATATACAAATATACGCATAGTCGCATGTTGAGAAAATGACTATCAACAGTCTAATACATGATAAATATCATGTATTTCATCTTTATAGCTTTAATTAAAGCTGACCTCATTATGCTTTTGTATGTATGCATAAAAAACTACGATATAAGAGTACGACTATCTAAATGATAAATATTACCATTTTCAATTTTCTTCTTATCATAATTTGTCAATCGGAATACGTTGGCTGATGCCGAGATTTTTGTATTCCTTCAAAGTCATACCTGTTTCTCTTTTGAACTGTCTTGAAAGTGCAGATAAATTTTGATAGCCCATTAAATAGGTTATTTCAGTAAAATTCAATTCCTCATTTTCGATTAATTCTTTTACCCTTTCTATTTTTAGAAGGATACAGTATCGTTCAATCGTTTTACCATATGTTTTTGAAAAATTCTTACTCAAAACATCATAGCTCTTAGCTGAGCGCTTTGTTAAATAGTTAGATAAATTTTCTTGCTGCTCTGTATTCCAGAGATAAGTTATTATCCAACGTTTTGTTTGCTCTGCTAAAACACTTTGTTTATCCCACAATATTTCAAATTCATTTTCCTGTATAATTTTTTCAATAAGTGCATGGCTAATCTTTTCAGGGTTGAATCGAATTTCGATTTTTCCAAGAGTTATTTCTAATATTTCTGCGCCTGTAGCTTTCAACTCTGTATTTAAAACTTTTAGACAACGACTGCAAATCATGCCTTTAATTTTAAATTCTTCAGTTATAACTTTCGAGTGTTTCATATCACTTAATTTTAAATACTTACCCAACATTTAACGATAGGCTTATTAGCTCTTCTTCATCATATCATCATCCATTCCCATATTCATCTTTCCTTCACTATCTGTATGGAATTTCATGAAAATTCGCTCTGAAACAACAATGAGAAGAATTCCAATGGCTGCAACGATAAGTACGAATGGGTCGTTTACAAATTTTAAATAAATAAACGCTGACAAAACAACAACATCCATAACTATTGCTACTATAGGAATGACCGGATTAAACTTAACCTCTTTTTTTAAGTATCTGATTAACCCCCAATGAATAGCAATATCCATTATTAAATAAAAGATCGCTCCTAAAGAAGCTATTCTAGTTAAATCGAAGAAAACAGTTAAAAGAATAGCCAGACTTACAGTGAAAATAAGTGCTGGCTTTTTGAATTTTCCTATTTTATTGATATCAGGCACTTGCTTCATGCTACTTAGCATGCTAAACATTCTAGAGGCAGAATAAACACTAGCAATTACTCCGGAAACTGTTGCTACTATTGCTAAAACAATTGTAAGTGTTGACCCTAAATTTCCAAAAATAGGTTTTGCAGCGGCAGCTAAAGCATAATCTTTAGCTTCAATTATTTCGGAAACACTTAGACCTCCTGCCACTGATAACGCCAGTGTTACATAGATAACGGTGCATATACCTATAGAAATGATAATAGAGCGTCCAACATTTTTATGAGGATTTAAAATATCACCTCCTTGGTTAGTTATGGTCGTAAAGCCTTTATAGGCTAAAATTGACAAGGCTAATGCAGCAATAAAAGCAAACTCACTAGAAAAATGTTGATCGATACTATTCATATAATCACCTGTGATGTTAGGTAATCCTGAAATTACAAGTCCAGAAATTGCGAGAATAGCAATTCCGGCAACTTTTATAATTGCGGTAAATGTTGCTGTAGCTCCAATAATTTTATTTCCCGAAATATTAATTATGTATGCAACTGCAAGAAGTATCACACCTAAAATAGACGCATAACCAGAATACTGTTCAGGAAATAATCGTAAAGTATAGGCTCCAAATGTACCTGCTACTAAACTTTCAGATACAACCATTGACACGTACATCAATAATGAAAATGTACCTGCAACGGTACCTGGTCCGTATGATTTTGTCAAAAACTTGACTACACCACCAGAAGAAGGATAAGCATTTGAAAATTTCACATATGAATATGAACTGAATCCGACAACAATCGCACCCGCCACAAAAGCGAGAGGAAATAGGCTTCCTACCAATTCAGCAATCTGCCCCATTAATACAAAAATTCCTGCACCAATCATTACCCCAGTACCCAATGAGACAGAGCCGATGAGTGATATTTTATCTTTTTCTACATTACTCTTTTCCATTTCTAGTATATCTTGATATTATGAATACAATTGTTATAAATGCGGTAGTCATTTCTAGTATTGTTAATAGTTTTACTGTTTTTCCAAAAGGAATTATGTCACCGTACCCAACAGTTGTAAAAGTTACAATACTAAAATAGAGAAGATCAAAAAATCTAAGAAACAAGGACTGATCATGATTTAACCCAGTAAAAGAATCAGCATAGATTTCTGAAACACATAAATAGTCTAGAGTAAAAGATATGTTAATAAAAAATATAATAATAATCGAAAAAAGCAAAACATGATTCATTTTATGATTGTTCATTGTCAATTTTTCCATTTTCTTCAAAGTTTTAGATATCAATATGTAAACTTTTAAAATTGAAAAGCTAATTAAGAATGTAACCAATATGCTTTGATTTTCTTTATGGTCAATATAACTCATACCTACAAAAACCATAACCGAAAAGAATATCAGTAAAAAAAACTCTTTCATTAAATTTGAAAGTGTCAATAAATTATTCTGTATTTTGCTTATCATTATTATATATTTTTAATCATTGTTGATTACCTTTTCGCATCTAAAACAAGTTAGACTTCAATTTATTTCCTATCATCAAATTGTTCAAAAAAGTCACTATTTTTTTTCTATGAATTAGTTGGTCAAAATCAAAATACATATGTAGCCTTCCGCTTTCGGTAAACCTCCCAATTAATTCGAGAACTCCTTAAAGGAGCACTCGAATTTTATATGTTTTGGTACAGAACCTTGGTCGATTTCTTAATTGATTTTCGATATTTTTTTCAGTTCTATTGTATTACTATTTTTTTAAATCCGACTCGATCAAATTCTTCTCTCATCTTTATGATATAAGTTCCTTTTGACAAATCATTGACAATAACATTTTGATTATTAGCATATATTGTTTTTATTAGCTTTCCATCTAACGAGTAAATTTCAAAACTTGAATTTTTACCATCGATTTTGGAATAGGTAATTGTGAATGTGCCATTGCTTGGATTTGGAAATACCTTAAAGTCAGATGAGTTTTCCATTTCAATCGTCGAAAGAGTTAAATCACCAATATTTATATCATCGATATAAAGAAAATTGCCACCATCCGTGACATTCATTATTTTTATTAAAACATATTCATCACTTGAATAGGCATTTAAATTGATTGTTGCTTGTTTCCATTGTGTTGCATCTGGAATAAACGGTGTCGTTTGAGTTGGTCCAGTTACTAAACTTGCATTTGACCGATAATATATTTGATTCCATGTCGCTCCACAATCTGTAGAAAGTTGAACGATCATTTCATCTGAATACAATGATACAGATTTCGCATACGCCCATTTAAACTTCATATATGGTGTTGATGCATTTGAACTCAAATCTAAGAATGGCAAAATAATTTCATCAATTGTACCATAGTTGGTGCTTGATAAATTATCTAAACTCACAGAATGTGTTGGACTAACTGAAGCATTCGAATCTAATTCCCAAGCAATACCACCATCTGGATTATTGATCGTAATTCCATTTGGAGGAAAAACATTTGATTCGAAGTTTTCTTGAAATGGAAGTGCAATTCCAACTCCTGGATTAGTAACTGAAACATAATTAGATATTGTAATTGAATCACTTGTAACACCATCAGAGACTACCAATTTCACATCAAAACTTCCTAATGTTGAATAACTCACTTGTGGGTTTTGAGCAATTGAAGTACTAGGTGTTCCACCTGTAAAATACCATTGCCATGATGTTGGGTTATTCAATGAAATGTCCAAGAAATTTACTGTATTATTTATACATATTTCAGGATTCAAGGAAACGAAATTAGATGTAACTCCACACACTGGCGGAGCGACATAAGCATCATCGCAACCTGTGGCAATTAGATTAGAATTCGTCCAAATGGTTGGTCGTAAATTAACCAATGTTGATAGAATCCTATCTGCTTGACCTGCAGTAAACATATTACTGCATGATTCGGGAGTGTAATCCATGTAATTTTCAATTTGATCCATTAAATCAGGACTGTCATTGCTACATGAGTTTATTGGAGAGCAACTAAAATTTGCCGTAGAAACTGGTGGAGTGTCACAAACGTAATCTCCATCAGTGCAAACATCAGTTCCACAACTATTATTAAAAGTGTGATATAGACCGAGCCAATGTCCTACTTCATGTGTCCCGGTTCTTCCTAATGAAGATGCCGCAGTGCCAATAGTTCCAAAATAATTGTGCCGCACAACAAGTCCGTCTTCATCTGCTGGACCACCTGGAAATGATGAATATCCTAATGTTCCTCCTGGAATCGATTTTACAATATAGATATTCAAGTATTTCTGATTGTCCCAAAAACTAACCTCTTTCAATAAAGGTCGCTCATACGTTTTGTGATTTGTCAGTGATGATTTAATTCTCACTACTCCATTGGTACAATTCCCATTAGGGTCAATTTTGGCTAAACGAAATCGTACTTCGGTATCTACACCGTTCCCATCTCCATTAGTTCCAGCTAGTTTTCCGAAATCCTCATTAAGCACTAATATTTGACTTTCAATTTGGGCATCTGATATATTTTCGGAACCACCTTCATGAAAAACATGAACTACAACTGGAATGATTTTTATGTCATGGTTTTTGGGTAAACTCTGGATACCATTTCTTATTATTGCTTCAGCTTCAAGTAATTCTGAATTGTTCGTTAATCGGTCAAATCCACATGGAGTAACCTGTGTTTGGCAAAATGCCGAAATCGAAATTCCGCTTAAAAAAACGTAAAGGATTAGAATTTTGTTCATGATTATGGTTTTAGGTTGTTTTTTAAAAATTCAATTAATTCATCTCCTCTCAAGTCTTTTCCGATGATTACACCGTTGGGATCAATCACCATGGAAAAGGGAATACTTTTCACACCAAAGTAACTTGCAACTTCATTGTTCCATCCTTTTAAATCACTAATATGTGGCCACGCTAAGTGATCATTTTCAATTGCAGAAAGCCATTTATCTCTTTCTGTATCCAAAGAAACTCCTAAAATGGTAAAGTTATCATCTTTGAATTCGTTGTAAGCTTTTACTAAATTTGGATTTTCTCGTCGACATGGTCCACACCAGGAAGCCCAGAAATCAATCAACACATACTGTCCTCGATAATCCTTAATATTAATTACAACTCCATTCGAATCGGGCAACTCAAAATCGGCAATTATACTACCAACCTTAGTTTTATTTAGTTCTTCAATTCTTCTTTTTATTGTTTCAATATAAACTGACTTTAATCCGCTCTTATTAAAAACATTTACGAGGTCTTCAAGCTCTTGTTGATTGCTCGAATAGGCGTAAAACCTCGAAAGTAAGTATGCACTTTGATATGAGTTCGAATTTTCTTTGATATAGTTATTGATATAGCTTAATTTATTTTCATCTTCTCTATCATAATTTTTCTCAATTTGAGCAAGTCCTGAAGTATCGCTTTTTGATTCTACTTCTTTGTAAACAGTATAGATTGAATCCAATCGATTGTCAAACATTTTCAATTCATCATCAATAAGTAACCAGTCATCATTGGACTTAGATCCTTGAACAATTGATTTTTCTCCTTCCCTTATTTGAACTGATATTGCAGTGTTTTCAGCAAATATTGGGGTATTCTCCTTTTCTGAGTAATATAAATAGATCATTTGAGGTTTATCCAAACTTAACTTAAAATTGAATTTCCCACTCTTAACTTGTGAAGAGTCCGTAACAATTCGTTGTTTACCATTAAATTGTTTTAAATATATCCATTCATGAGTTTGGTCAATAGTACCTACTATTACCAATTCTTCCCCTGCATGTTGTTCAATGTTTTTCTGAGCAAAACAAAGAGTATTTGCTAATGTTAATATGAATAATAATGATGTTTTTCTCATGTTATATTATAGTTACATTGATAATTTAATTAATGTTGATGCCCGTTGTGGTCATGTTCTATGGGAGAATTTTCTCTTTTCTTTATCTTTTGATTCATTTTTTGAGTTCTTTCGTATTGACAACATCCAGGTAAATTATTATACGCTTTTTCATTCGCAATTACCCGATCTGTATCGTAACCAGAATTTGCAATTGCCTGATGGATTTCCTCTTCAGAAAGCAAAGTTGAATCATAACTGACAACAACTTGTTTACTGCTTTGATCCCAATCTGCACTTCTAACACCTTTTAATTCTTTAGTAGCATTTTCAATGGTCGACTTACACATTCCACAATTTCCGCGAACGCCAAATGATGCAAGTTTATTTGAAGGCTTAACGCTTTCTATCTGGGCCTTGTCGTTTTGGCCGTAAGCTATTGAATTGATAAAGGATGAAATAGCTACACTTAATACAATTGTTATTATTTTCATGATTTTGTTTTTTATAATATTAATTAATACTGAAAATTGCTAATGCAATTCGTTTTTCTATTGTTTTACCTGTTTACTTATGTTCTTTTAATTTATACCCTAATCCGTTTCTTTTGGGCTAGAAGTATACGCAAAATTTTGACAGCTTCAAAAACCATCCAGTCTTTTCATCACAATCTGAATAATTTCTACTTTTATTTCATTATCTAAATCAACTTCGCTAAAATCATAGCCTATATCTTTCTTGTCTAATACAAAGCTCAATGTGAGAAGACAAGAGAATGAACTTTGGTCTGAAAGGTGTTCTAGTCGACCGTTTCCATTAATCATTTTATTTGATGATGACAATAAACCATCGACTAAAAAATCGATAGGTGGGTGGCCTACCGTATTAATATAATTCATATCAAATTTCCCTGATAAATCTATAGTCGTAGACTTTGTTTTTTTTAGAATAGAATCAATATAGTGGTTCCCTGTACTAAAAGAAGATATATCTACTTTTAATGTGAATTTTGCATCATCATAATTGAGTAATGCGTACAAATTTTGCGAGACCAATTGGACAGAAGTGTCCGCCAATACTCCATTAATAAATATCTTCCCATTTTCTGTCAAATAAAGATTTTCACCTTTTGTTTGTGCACTACCGTATGTGCTTATAAACAGAAATAACGCGATAATTAATTTCCCTTTTTTCATGTTAATGATTATGTTGATGGTTATTTTCATGGGTTTCATTCGTGTTTTTGGGCTCTTCCAATGGTATCAATTCCATTCCACAAATTGAACATGTTCCACTAGAATCACTTTTAATTTGAGGGTGCATTGAACAAACGTATTGTTTCGTATTAACTCCAAGTCCAGCGTGCATAAATACAGTTGAAATGGTTTTCCCCTTAATAAGAAAAGACACAAGACAATTCGATGATTTTGTAACGTCTATCTGACCAACAAAATGGTCATTCCCTCTGGCTTTTAACGAATCTACACTGGTCGCTCCATCATCACCTTTAAAAACAATAACACCTGTAATCCCTTCATTGCTAATCGGCTTTAATTCACCTTTATATAGATAAAAAATCAATTGATCTTCTTTAAGATAAAGATTCGTGACTAACTCAATTTTATATTTCCCCAAATCAACAAGTTCCCCTTCGTGTGGTGGTCTAAAGCTTTCCTCATCCGTCCAGCCTCCATTATTCTGCCCACCATGGTTATGTTGAGTTGATCCATTTTTTGAACTAAAAATGAAAGTCATTAACAGAATGGTGGATAATAATAGTTTATTTTTCATGATTAATTGTTTTATTACTCTTTTACATAAATTCGTATTTCATCGTTTACCTGCAACATTTTTTTACAAATAAGAACTTGAAGATTTTTATAAGTACTTTTTTCATTTTAGTTAATGATTGTGTTGGTTCATATTCGGAGCACTTTTTACAGTGTTTTTGCTCTTCGTAGTTTTATCCAATTTATACTCTGTTGATCCACATGTGAGCATTGAACTTCCCATGTATGGATTTTTAATAGCCGACTGTTCACTTAACCAATATCCGCCTTTTTTATCGTCTGCCATTGGACAAAATTGAACATACATGGATTCATTTTCAACTCCAAA
Source organism: uncultured Flavobacteriales bacterium (assembly GCA_913059205.1). Lineage (GTDB taxonomy): Bacteria > Bacteroidota > Bacteroidia > Flavobacteriales_D > Crocinitomicaceae > UBA4466. The sequence goes on along the minus strand of CAJXRM010000017.1, from coordinate 31,223 downwards.
TGCTTTTAATACATCAATCATCGAGTTTGAAATTTTCTTAAAAGAATCACGCTGTTTTTCAATATTCGTATTGTCAGCAAGACTTTTAGTACTTGTTTTCATTTCTTTGTTCTTTTCCATCCAATACATATGTGCAGCCCCTTTAACCAGACTCATATCCACGGCGTCAATATTTTGGATGAGTATTCTTGCATATTTTGAGGCTTCTTTCGCATTATCATTAACCAAAGCATTTTTAACAAGTAAATATGTTTTTGCTACCTGATTCAATTGATCTTTGAATTTCATTGGAGTTCCTGCAACGTAATCTGGCGCACTGTTTTCTGAATTTTCAACCGTATTATTCGAAAGTAAGTTTCGATTCATCATACTCGATTGATTATTTAACTGCGCTGATGCGTCTATGACAAAAGCTCCGTTGGTTACAACTTCATCTCCTGAGTTAAGACCACTTAGTACAGCATAATTAGATCCAATTGCATCACCAATACTTATTTCTCTAAATTCAAAAGACGGAACAGTCATGTTTGGTAGTTTAACGTATACGACAGAACGCTCACCTGTCCAAAGAACAGCCGATTTAGGAACCGATAGCCCCTCTTTAGAGTCTCCTGAACCCGCAACTGTTCCTTCTATGAACATTTCAGGCTTTAAATGCTGCTGCGCGTTATTTACAACTGCTCTAATTTTTGCTGTTCTTGATGATGCATTAATCACAGGATCAATAAAGTCAATTGTGGAAGTAAATGTTCTATTTGGTAATGCCGTAGTTGAATACATTATTTTATCTCCTACTTTTAATGCACTTAAATCAGCTTCATACGCATCAAATACAGCCCATAACTGATTCAAATTTTGAATATCAAATAGTACTTCCCCTTCATTGAGGTAATCTCCAACGGAAACTTTTTTATTCAAGACAACACCAGAAAAACCTGCGTAAATATTGAACGATTCAATCACGTTTTCAGAATTGATAATGGATTGAATTTGACTGTCAGTAATTTTCCAATACTTCAATTTATTAACAGTTGCATTGTACAATTTAGGGTTTGAATCTTTCACTTTATAAGCTTCCAATAGCTCCTTTTGAGCAGTAATGAGTTTTGGAGAATAGATAGAAGCAATTTTCTGACCTTGATTAACTTTCTCTCCAGTGAAACTAACATATAACTTCTCAATTCTACCTGAAATATGAGACACAATACTCGCAGAATTCGTTTCATCCACCTTAATTTTTCCAGAAAGTTTTAAACTTTTACCATCAGATTTTTTTGTTCCAATAACGGTTGTCTGAATGCTCGCAATTTTCATTGCGTCTTCCGTCATCTCAAATACCAATGGATTTGAATTACCGTTTGACTCTAAAGGGATTAAAGTCATTCCGCAGATAGGGCAATCTCCTGGTTCAGGAAGTCTAATTTGCGGGTGCATGGAACACGTCCAAATTTGCCCTTCTTCTGTCGAATTTGATGAAGTTTTAGAATCTTTAGAATTAGCACTATCACCTCCAAATATAATCCAGCCCAAAAGGATTCCTCCAACTAATATTCCTGCGTATAATATATACTTTTTCATAATCTTAATTATTTAATTGATTGTGTTCGTAATCGTAAAGCATTTGCTATAACTGAAACAGAACTGAAACTCATCGCTAAAGCAGCAATCATTGGAGAAAGTAATAATCCAAAAACTGGATATAATAATCCGGCGGCAATTGGAATTCCAATGACATTATATGCCAATGCAAAAAATAAATTCTGCTTAATATTTCTCATCACTTTATGGCTTAAACTCCGTGCTTTTACGATTCCATGTAGATCGCCTTTCACGAGCGTAATAGCAGAACTTTCTATAGCGACATCTGTTCCTGTCCCCATTGCAACACCAACATTCGCCAAAGCTAAGGCTGGAGCATCATTTATTCCGTCACCTGCCATGGCAACAACATATCCATTTTCTTGCAATTCCTTAACCTTGTTCAACTTATCTTCAGGTAAACAATCGGCGAAAAAATCATCTAATTTTAGTTCATCAGCTACTGCTTTTGCCGTGTATTGATTATCTCCAGTCATCATTATAACTTTGATGCCATTCTCTTTTAACTTGTTTATTGCAGAGCGACTAGTTTCTTTTATCGCATCTGAGATAACAACAAATCCTACCAATTCTTTATTTACAGCAATGAACGGAACGGTTTTACCTTTAGCTTGCTCTATTTTCGCTTTTTCAGCTATTTCTCCTTTTAATAGTATCGAATGTTCTTCCAAGAGTTTTTCATTACCAACGAGAATTATTTTGTCGTCTATAATAGCCTTTACACCTTTCCCTGTTATGGAATCAAAACTATTGATTTCAAGCAAGTCTATTTTTTCGTTTTCTGCATACCTCACAGTAGCTTCAGCTAGTGGATGTTCACTTTGCTTATTGACAGATGCTACAAATTGTATTAAGTCATTTTTTGAATAATTAGAAAGTGAGATCACGTTTTCCACAGATGGCTTCCCCTCTGTAACGGTACCAGTTTTATCAATTATCAAAACGTCAACCTTGTTCATTTTCTCCAGAGACTCAGCATCTTTAATTAAAACTCCCTCTTGAGCACCTTTTCCAACACCAACCATTACTGACATCGGAGTGGCAAGTCCTAATGCGCATGGACAAGCAATTATTAATACCGCAATTGCATTCACAAAAGCATAAACAAATGACGGTTCTGGTCCGACAACTTTCCAAACAATAAACGTGATGATTGAAACTCCAATAACGACTGGAACAAAGTATCCTGAAATTTTATCCGCCAATTTTTGAATCGGAGCTTTACTTCGACTCGCATTATTGACCATATGAATAATCTGAGAAAGTAAGGTGTCTGAACCTACTTTTTCTGCCTTCATAACGAAAGATTGCTTTCCATTTATTGTTCCAGATGTAACAGAATCGTTTACCTCTTTGTCAACTGGAATTGGCTCTCCACTTATCATGGATTCATCAATAGAACTTTTACCATCAACAATTTTACCATCCACAGGTATTTTATCTCCAGGTTTAACTCGAAGTAAATCACCAACAATTATTTCGTCGATAGAAATCTCTACTTCATCGCCATTTTCAATTCTAACGGCTTTATTCGGAGCTAATTTTAATAATTCCTTAACGGCATTATTTGTTTTACTATGTGCTCTAGCTTCCAGTAATTGTCCGAGTAGTACTAATGTCAATATCACTGTTGCTGCTTCAAAATAGACATGTACGGTTCCAAATTCAGTCTTAAATTGGTCAGGGAATAGGCTAGGGAATAACAACCCAAACAGACTGAAAAGCCAAGCAACTCCAGCGCCAATTCCAATAAGCGTGAACATATTTAAATTCATTGTTCTGATAGAAGAATAAGCTCTTTGAAAAAACATCCAAGTAGCATAAAACACAACAGGAATTGAAAGTACTAGTTGCAACCAATTCCAATACTTCATATCCATCATATCATACAACGGATTGTTAGGAATCATTTCTGACATTACTATTAGAAATATGGGCAAGGTGAAACCTGTTGCTATCCAAAATTTCTTTAACAACTTGTTATACGTCTTTTGCTCGGCCGTTTCGTTTGACTCCAATGGAACTAGATCCATTCCACATTTTGGACAGGGTCCTGGTTCATCCTTTACTACCTCTGGATGCATTGGACATGTATATTGTATAATAGTATTTGCACTCGAAACTTCTGCAACTAAGTCCATTCCACATACAGGACAATCACCTGATTGATCATATGTCTTATCTCCTTCACAATGCATGGGGCAGTAATATGTTCCTTTTACTCCTTTTGGTGTTTTTTTATTTTCCTTAATAGATTCTTCAGGAGAATGAATCATGTATTTAGATCCCTCAAATAGTTTTTTAAGGCCATCCAACGGAATATGATTTGTCATTTTTATTTCCACTGTACCTTCCTCCAAATTAATGTTCACTGATTCAATTTCAACAACTGACTCTAATGTTTTTTGCACATGACTTTTACAGCCATCACAAGTCATTCCTGATATTTTATATGTGTGTTTCATAGTCTTTTCACCACTTTTCTTAGTATTTACTTTTGATCCTCATTATGAAATTCATATTATACTGAATCTTTTAACATCTCAAAAAAACCTAATAGTTCCTTTCTTTCATCTGCATTTAGGATGGCATCTTCATGCATATTGGTATATGATGATAATGGCATTTTATCTCCCTCAATTTCTCTAATAATTGATTTTATTTTACTCTTTTGTCTTCTTACAGAATAATTACCAAATTCATTAAAATTCAACTCTTTTTTCCCTTCTTTAATATGATCTTCAAGATACCAGGCAACTGGCTGAATCTTATTGTACCAAGGGTATTTTGTATTATTACTATGACAATCATAACATGAGACTACTAATTTTTCACTGATTGTCTTAGGCATCGAATAAATATTCATGAAGTCTGCTTTATAAACTTCATTACTGACATTCATTTTTGTGGGAATAAATTGTATCCCCACAAAAACAATGAATAATAAAAGGAGTATGCGTTTGAGTATTTTCATCTTCTACTTTTGGTTATTTATTTTTCAATTATCATTTTTACGTGTGATATGTATTGATTGTTTTGAGTAATTACACCGTAATAAAAACCAGATTGAAGATCCGAATTGTCAAAAACAAACTCATTTCCGTTAATTTTGTTAATGACTTTTAGTATTTGACCATTTTGTCCATACACAGTAAAAGTCGCATCGGTTAATGCTAAACTTGTACTGATTGTTGCAGTTGTTGAAAATGGATTAGGGTAAATAATAGTATTATATTGAGATTTTAACTCTTCTAACCCTAACCCGATTTCTGGACAATTGCTATATCCAAGATTTGCTAACTCACTTATCACACTCATATTTCTATTTACAATAAATGATTTCAATCCAGGATAATTTGTACTCCCAACGGTTATATTCATGCTGATATTATCATCGAAATTTGAATCCGTATACATTTTCATTGGGTCAGCATACACGTCCGATTTGATTAAATTATAATATAAATCAATCTTTGGGTCCAAATTCACTGCATTAAAATCATTATTAGCATAAGAACATATATATTGAAGATACGTATCACGATATGTACTATTTGCTAACATTCTATTTGCCAATGGACGATCTGTAGTTATCGGTGAAATATACTCAACACTGATGTTTTCTATTTGAGTTATTGTCATAGGGATATCAAGACCAAAAGCCGTACTTACATCCCATACAATCCACTCAAAATTTTCCGTTAGACTATTTTGATAAGTATAGTAATTATGCGTATAACGATAAGGGTAAGAATCAAAATCACAAAACAAATTATATGCAGCCCAAGCCTTAATAAACGAATTTGTATTCATGACTGCTTCTACAGAATCTCTAAACACTGCGTCTGGTGTGTTATTAATTTGATCCGTTAAGTCAACTAATGAAGACCAATCATTTGCAGTTTCATTGGTTTTTAATTCATAACAATCATAATAAGATTGAAGCGAGCCATGATATTCTAAATTTGCACATGCTGCACCACTGCCATCTCCTTTCCATAAATTACCATCTTTATTATCGAATCGATCCTTCAAAAAGGTTTTGTCAATTCGTTCAACCATTAAATATAGTCCCCAATAAGTGCCGTTCAGATAAACTTTAGCATAATTTGAACGCGGTCCATATATTCCTTTTTCTTGACAAAAATCCAAAAACATTTTTTCCCTCATAAATGCAGGATCTTGATACATGTTGTTCAGATTTAATTTTTTTAAACCATCAAATTTTTGACCTGAAATATATTCGTTGAAATCTAGTGTAAACGGTTTTTTATTTGAAGGATAATTGTAATACGACGAATTTCCCTTAAACTGAATCCCAACTGAATCAACCGTTATTCCATCAAGAACTACTTCCGCAGGAATGTATGACGATGAATCATTCGCATCATCATAAGCTTTATTACTTGTAAGCAAACTCCAATAGTTGCCCTGAGAGAAATTGATGTAAATAGTATGAACTTGTGGAGTATCAAATAAATTGTCTCCATCTGTATTTTGACCAAAACAACCGTTTGATAGTAACGTGATTAACAATAGTACTTTATTCATATTGAAAAAATTTTTAGTTTAATTGACTGACTTATTTATATTCCTTTTCAACTTTACCACAGCTTAGCATTTTACTTCCATAGTATGGATTTTCAATATTACTGTCTGCACTTAACCATGAAGCTCCTTTTTTGTTGTCATACATTGGACAGTATTGCTGATACAGCATAGTTGAATTGCCAGTTATCGATATTAAATCAATCATGTCAACACTCAAATCTTTAAAATGCTCTCTTTGATGTGCAATTGGACTTTTTGCAATGTGCTCTGAATGTTCCAATGAAGTTTCCAAAATATCTTTAATTTCTGATTGTTGACTTTCAGTATAAGGAGCCGAATCAAAACCTTGAATTGTCTCAACCATTTTACCTGCTATTTTACTTGCTTTTTTCTCATCATCTTTTGTTAAAGCATTTTTTAATTCTAAATAATCTTTAATTAATTCATCCTTTCCCGTTTTCGCGACATTAGAATGAGAGTCAGAACTTTGTCCATGATTTTTATCAGAATCATGATGACCATCACTGTTATCATGTCCAGCTGCACTTTCCACATTTTTCCCTTCTTGATTTCCACAAGATTGTACAGTAAATCCTGCAATACTCATTATTGCAATTCCTAAAATTAATGTTGATTTTTTCATCTTATTTTATTTTTATATGTTATTAATAATTGGTTATTCTTTCAATATTTGCTTGAGCGTTATTCTTCCTGAGTTGTGCCTCGTATATTCCTAATTGTAAATCTTGCAATTGATTCTGAACCATTAAAAGCTCTTCAAAACCTTTACCTGAAGAAATGTATTCGGCTAATATTACATCATAAGCCATGCTCATAGTTGCCGTTTGCTTTTCATATACATCTATTTCTAATTGGCCATTTTCGTATTCTGCTTTAAATCGAAATAGCATACCTATCATCTTGTCGGTTAAATTCTCTTTTTTAACTTCTAAAGATTGTTGGATGTAGTTTTCTTCATTGATTTTTGCTTTATATGCTTTACGATACAATGGAATGTTTATCATTAATTTCGGGATCAATATGTCTCGTCCATTATTCATCGGATTCGCATCTGTTCTTTTAGCAACTAAACTATAATCAACACCAATCCCAATCATTGGACTATTCATTTTTGAATTTTCTTCGAGCATATTTTTTGAAGCTTCAATTTGATAGTTAATTTGCAATATCATCGGATGATTGGACTGAATCTTATCTCTAAATGACGCTATATCATATTCCAAAACTGGCAACACTAGTGTTTCATCTATCTGAATCTTTTGGCCAATTGGACGTTTTGTTAGTTCGTTTATTTTTGATTCAAAACCTATCTTTTGATTCTCAATAATTAATAGTTGTTGTTCAAGTCCTTGAAGCTTTGCTTGAATTCTTAATACATTAGCTAATGTGGATTGTCCCGCTTCGACTTTAGCAAGAGAAATACTTTCAAGAGTTTCATATATTTTGATGTATTCACCTATTATTTTTTTCTTTTGATTAAAAAAATGAAGTTGATAGTATGCACTTTTGATTTGATAAAACAGCTCAAGCTTTATCAATGACAATTGCTCGTATTTTGCTTTTGACATCGAAACAATTACCTCCTCTCTTGATTTCAAAGTACCAAACCAAGGAAACATTTGAGAAGCTCCGACCATCATTACTTGAGGCCCAAGTCTTGTTTCCGGTCGAAGTACTGGCACGCCAACTCCAATTTGAGGGTTTGGTAGTTGACTCACCTGATCACGCTTTTCTAAAATCGACTTGTATTCCAAATCAACAGCCTTTAGCTCTGTATTGTTTTCTACTGCCATTTGAAGCAGAGAATCCAAGGATTGGGCAACGGTCTGAAAACCGCATGCAAATACAGCGATACAGAATGTAACTGTGGTTCTACAATTTTTCATCTTCAATTTGTTTTGAGTTGCTACTTTGTGGTCTCTTTAATTCCCACTTAAATTTTTGTTCTTGCCAAATGAAATAAAGCACCGGCACGGTAAACATGGTAATCATATTAAAAACCATTCCTCCAAAAGATGGAATTGCCATTGGCAACATGATATCAGAGCCTTTTCCTGTAGAGGTTAATATTGGCAACAATGCAAGAATTGTTGTCGCAGTAGTCATCATTGCAGGTTTTACTCTTCTTAAACCACCTTCTACAACAGCTTCCTTAATTTCTTCAAGCGTATTAGGCTTATTCGATTTAAAACTTTGCTTTAAAAATGTAGCTACTAAAACACCATCATCAGTTGCAATACCAAACAAGGCAAGAAAACCAACCCAAACGGCGACGCTTAAATTAATTGGCCTCATTTGAAATAACTCTCTCATATTCGTTCCGAAAAAATCAAAATTCATGAACCAATCTTGCCCGAATAACCAAATCATAATAAAACCACCAGAAAAGGCGATAAAAACTCCTGAGAATACAAATAGTGAAGTAATCACTGATTTAAACTGAAAATATAGAATCAAGAATATTAGCACAAGAGAAATTGGGAGTACAATACCCAATCGTTTATTTGCTCTTACTTGTTGTTCATAGTTACCTGCAAATTTGTACGTAATACCGGTAGGAACCTTTAATGCTCCAACCTCTATTTTACTGTCAAAATATGCCTCGGCAGCTTTTACTAACTCAACTTCAGAAAAACCATCCATCTTATCAAACAATACATATCCGACTAAGAATCCATCTTCACTTTTTATCGACTGTGGTCCTTGTTCATATTTAATATCCACCAAGTCTCCCAGCGGAATTTGTTGCCCATTTGGCGATGCAACATAAATTGCTTTAATTTTATCAGGATTATTTCTTAATTCTAAGGGATATCTTAATCGAATTCCATAACGCTCTCTTCCTTCAACAGTCGAAGTCATCACCATTCCACCAACCGCAGTCTGAATTTGATTCTGAATATCAATAATCGATAGACCGTACTTACTTATGATGTCTCTTTTAATATCGAGCATTAGGTATGGTTTCCCAACGATTCTTTCAGCAAAAACAGCTGATGTTTTTACACCCTTCACTTCCTTCAGAAACATTTCAAGTTGCAAGCCAAATTCTTCAATCGTTTTAAGATCTGTTCCTTTAACTTTGATCCCCATGGGGGCCCTCATTCCCGTTTGTAACATCACTAAACGAGTTTCAATTGGCTGAAGTTTGGGTGCAGAGGTTAAGCCTGGTATTTTGGTTGCATTTACAATTTCTGTCCAGATATCATCAGGCGACTTAATGTGATCTCTCCATTGGCGGAAATAATCCCCATCATCATCAGGAACCAATTCTCCTTCATCATCCAGTACAAAATTTCCGTTTTCATCCACTTTAAAGCGGATTCGATGACCATCCTTGTTCAGTTTATATTCAGATTTATAGGAAATGATATTCTCATACATAGAAATGGGAGCAGAATCTAAAGCACTTTCAACTCGTCCTGCTTTTCCAACTACCATTTCAACTTCCGGGATAGATGAAACGGACATGTCTAATAATCGAAGGTTTGCTTCATTCATTTCAATTCCTGAATGAGGCATCGCTGTAGGCATTAACAAAAATGACCCTTCATTCAGTGAAGGCATAAATTCCTGACCAGTATTTTTAAAGACAGAATAACCTGCAAATAATAAAAGTAGCAGCAAGCCAATGAATAAATATTTAACGCCAATTAAAAAGCGTAATATCTTTTCATAGAAATGGATTATGACATAAAACAGTCCGATTAAAACACCAATTATTATTGCGACAAACATGAAATTAGAAAATTCACTTTTAAGCACTCCAAGTGGCATCCACGTTTTTGCTAATAACCACGTAACAATTAACGCGTAAATGATGTTTCGGATATAGTCAAAACGAACAAACCAAATTTCTGATTTTTTGTCCTTATAAAAACTATTTATAAGTCCTCCTAACCCAACAACCAAACCGAAAAAACCGAAAAAGGAATATGACGTAAATAACAAGATTATAGAAAACAGAACCAATCCTCCGTTACTAAAATAACTCGATGTTTTACCTTTACTTTTGAATTTGAACAATTGCACAGCTAAAGCTGGAATCACCGTTATTGCTAATATAATCGAAGCAATTAGAGCAAAAGATTTGGTATAAGCTAAAGGTCTAAATAACTTCCCTTCGGATGCTTGCATAGTGAAAACGGGCAAGAAACTCACAATTGTTGTGGCAACCGCTGTAATTACAGCCGAAGCAACATCGATAGTTGCTATATAAATGGTCTTTTGTAAAGACTGCTCAGGTGGTGCGATTTTCATCTGAGTAATCATACTTTCTGTGAGTACAATCCCCATATCAACCATTGTCCCAACTGCAATAGCAATACCTGACAACGCAACAATGTTGGCATCGATTCCAAAGTAACGCATCGCAATAAAACACATAAAAACGGCTACAGGCAGAGATGCCGAAATAAGCAAGGATGATTTTAGATTCAGCAACATTAAGATGACCACAATAATTGTGATTAATATTTCTAAAGTTAGGGCTTCCTCTAAAGTTCCAATCGTTTCATTGATTAAATCGGTTCTGTCATAAAACGGAACAATCGTCACCTGTGACACTCTTCCATCGGCAAGTGTTTTAGAAGGGAGCCCACTTTTAATGTCGTCAATTTTCTTTTTTACATTATTGATAATTTCTAATGGGTTGGAACCATATCGAGCCACTACAACACCGCCAACAGCTGGTGCGCCACCTTTATCTAACATTCCACGTCTAGTTGCAGGTCCTAAATGAACAGTGGCAATATCTTTAATTCGAATAGGAACATTGTCGGCAATTTTCACTACACTTTGCTCGATATCTTCTATTGATTCGACATAACCTAACCCTCTCACAAAGTATTCAGCCATGTTGATTTCGAGCGTTTGTGCACCAATATCAAGATTAGTTTCTTTAGTAGCCTTCATCACTTGATTAAGAGTGATTCCATAGGCTTTCATCTTGTCTGGGTTCACATCGACTTGATACTCTTTTACAAAGCCTCCGATTGAAGCAACTTCAGACACTCCACCTGAAGACTGAAGAGCATTTTTAATATAGAAGTCTTGAATTGTTCGAAGCTCATGTAAATCCCATCCGCCTGTTGGATTACCATCTTTATCCCTTCCTTCAAGTGTATACCAATAAATTTGACCAAGTGCAGTTGCATCAGGACCAAGAGTTGGTTGAACACCATCTGGTAACAAATTTCCGGGTAATGAGTTGAGCTTTTCTAATATTCGACTTCGGCTCCAATAAAATTCGACATCCTCGTCAAAAATTAAATAAATACTAGAAAAACCAAACATCGAGTTACTTCGCACACTTTTTACACCTGGAATTCCAAGGAGAGCTGAAGTAAGTGGATAGGTAATTTGATCCTCCACATTTTGCGGAGAACGCCCCATCCATTTTGTGAAAATGATTTGTTGATTTTCACCAATATCAGGAATAGCGTCAACAGCCACAGGATCCCTTGGAAGGTAATCCGATTCAAAATTAAATGGAGCAGTAACCAATCCCCAAATGATAAACAAACCAAGCATTAACCATGCGACTAATTTGTTCTCAAGAAAAAATTTGATAATATTATTTAACATCTTTAAAATATTTTTTTGACAAACACAAATAGCCCTTACACCATAGGCGAAGGGAAATCATCAAAAAAATAAATCAAATACGAAAGACTTGTATCAGGATAGAAATATCCTTAATAATAGGTGGTGGTTTATAATAAGCGTAATTGGCTTTCTTTCTTAATGTCTTTAAAACATTAATGTTCGGGAATAGAACTATGATAGCTGTTATTACCTGTTGAAATTGTACTAAAGAAAAACTAGAGGTTTCTAGCTCCCCACTATTGCTTAATGAAAATGATTCATTATGACAACAATTGTCTTTTGCCATTTCTTTATTATGGCAACTTTTAATTTCCTTTTTCGGGGCTTCGCAACAAGAGTGACCTTTCATACTCTCTTGCATCATTTCACATGGCTCAGCGTCTCCAAAGAAATTAACACTCTCTATTTGATTTTCACAAAAATGAACATCCATCGAGAACCCTATTGATGATGAAAACATCAAAAAAGCCATGAATAAAGCCATTGTTTTATATGAAAATTTGTTCTGCATTATTAAACGTAATAACGTAAATGTAAACTTTTTATTTTGAAGAAAAAAAATAAAATCAAATTGTCGTCCTTAACTACCAGTATAAAATTAGTTTGCAAGTTCTTTTAAAATGACTTCAAAATATGTTTTTTTTAAGAAAGTCTAAATTAATATCCAGATGTAAAACATTCGTTATTAATCACTTAAATTTATAATTAAAAAACCACTACATTTGTGTTTAAGCAAACACTTAAATACAAATTATGGAAAGTTGCATAAGAGATAGTGCCGACATTGGTCAGTTAAGTAAATGCAGTAAAAACTTACAACACGTTCAAACTAACATTGAACAGATATCTAGAATACTGAATTTAGCAGGAAACGAAGTTCGCTTGAAAATTCTATTCCTTCTATTTACAGAAAAAAAAATGTGCCCCTGCGATTTAAGTGATGTTCTGAAAATGACCGTTCCGGCAATTTCTCAACATTTGAAAAAGTTAAAAGATGCTGAAGTTATAACGAGTACCAAAACGGGCCAAACTATTTTTTATTCACTGAATCCAAGTGGAACTGGAATACTAATTCCAATCTTAGAATTATTAGAAACAGAGAAGGTATGAGTACTAAGAAACCTAAAGGAGCTTTGCTTACAGGAATGATTGCGGCCATTGCAGCCTCTTCTTGTTGCATTCCTCCAGTTATCGCGGCAATTGCAGGTGCAGGTGGCGCAACTTCTAGTATGTCATGGATGGAACCCTACCGTCCATACCTCATAGTTTTGGCTGTAATAGCCATTGGTTATGCATGGTATAGTCATTTCAAACCTAAAAAAGAAGATGATTGCGGTTGCTCAATTCAAACGCCAAAGTGGTATCAAACAAAGACCTTTCTAATTAGCATGACATTATTCGCAGCGTTATCGATTGGTTTCCCCTATTACTCTGGAAAATTTTTCACTGATAATGCACAAAATGTAGTAGTTGAGAATAAGAAAAATGTAGAAACCATTGAAGTTACGATTAGTGGAATGACCTGTGATGCTTGTCAGAACCATGTTGATCATGCAGTGAATGAATTGGACGGAATTGTTAGTATTAAAACATCTTACACCAACGGAAATTCGATCATTCAATTTGATAAAACAAAAACGAATCAAGAACAAATAAAAAAGGCAATAAACTCAACTGGTTATTCTGCTACAATAATAGAAAGTAAATAAAGGAGATGGATATGAAAAAAATAATATTGCAATCAACATTAACGTGTCCTGCATGTAATCATGCCAAATCAGAAACTATGTCAACTGACTCTTGTTCTTGGTTTTATGAATGTGAAAACTGTAAATTAATACTGAAACCGAAAAAAGGAGATTGTTGCGTATATTGTTCTTATGGATCTATTCCTTGCCCGCCAGTCCAGGAGTTAGAAAGCTATGGACGTAATTGTTGTTAAATTAATGTAATCATCATGTTGAATTAATCGACACTTACTGAATATAAATACTTTTCATTACATTTGTTTTCAATGCAATTAAAGAAAACCCTCATATCGTTTCTTTTAATCTGTAGCTATTCCTTTGGATTTGCTCACAATCTCGTGCCTCATTGTACAGAAATTCATGCTGAACAGGAGCAAGGAAAAATTGAGCATCATGATAATCATCACGAACATCAAGAAGGAGAATTAATCAGTGATAATCACTCGCACTTAGCACATGCGGATCATTATGATGATGGATTGATCGACCTACTCGTATGTGCACTTGAGAATGTTAATCACAACGACGGTTCATGTAATCTAGATTGTTATTCTCCCATAAAGGAATTCAATGCGTTTGAAAAAGCGAGTAAGAAGATAAATGTAGATGCAAGTTGGCAATTTTCATTTCCGGTTCTAGATACCGAAGTTAAAAAGTTACTATTTTCTGAAGCTGTAACGCACAATAAAACCAAGGGTTTAATATGCGTTTTTTCCTATAGGGGTCCTCCTATCCTTTCGTAACCATTTCAAGACTTTGAACTAAGCGTTCAATTATTTTTTGCTTTACGGTAATTCCGTGGAGCAATCATGTGTTACAATAACAATTTACATTATGATTAATAATATTATTTCTTTTTCAATAAAGAATAAGTTGATCATTGGTTTACTCACATTGGCTCTAATATTTGTTGGCTTATGGAGTGTTACCAAAGTTCCACTTGATGCAGTACCTGACATCACTAACAATCAGGTGCAAGTAATTACTCAGGCGCCAAATCTCGGAACTGAAGATATAGAACAATTCGTAACCTATCCCGTTGAAGTTTCAATGGCGAACCTACCGGGAGTTACAGAAATTAGATCTGTTTCTCGTTTCGGATTATCTGTTGTAACTATTGTTTTTGAAGACGATATGGAAACATATTTGCCAAGACAATTAGTTGCTGAAAAGCTCACAGAGGTGAAGGAGGAAATTCCAAATGGGTTCGGTGTTCCGGCAATGGGCCCAATATCCACGGGTTTAGGTGAAATCTATCAATATACGCTTGAAGTTGAACCAAAATTTCGTGACCAATACAGTTCCGCAGACCTAAGAACAATGCAAGATTGGATTGTTAGGAGACAGATGGCAATGGTGCCAGGAGTAGTTGAAGTAAACGCGTTTGGTGGAGATATTAAACAATATGAAGTTGCCATTGACCCTGAACAATTGAAAGCAATGGGCATTACCATAATTGATGTTTTCAATGCACTAAAGGCAAACAATGCGAATACAGGTGGTGCATATATCGAAAAGGATCATCTTGCTAATTTCATTCGTGGTGAAGGACTTATTCGCAGCCTTTCTGAAATTAACGACATTGTCGTGAAAAACATAAATGGTATTCCAGTAACAATAGGAGATGTTGGCAAAGTACAATTTGGAAAAGCGGTGAAGTATGGTTCTTTAACCAAAGATGGTTTGGGCGAAGTTTCTGGAGGAATGATTCTCATGTTAAAAGGAGCTAGTTCGAATGATGTTGTAGAAGCTGTGCGCGAAAGAATGAAGGAGATTCAAAAATCTCTTCCTGAAGGTGTTTCGATTGAGCCGTTCTTAGATAGAAGTACTCTAATCGCTAAAACTACGAGTACCGTAAGTCAAAATTTAATTGAAGGTGCATTAATCGTCATTTTCGTACTCGTTTTCCTACTTGGAAATTGGCGAGGTGGATTAATCGTTGCATCGACCATTCCCCTTTCATTGTTGTTTGCTTTTATTTTAATGAATGTATTCGGTGTTTGGGCAAATTTAATGAGTCTAGGCGCAATTGATTTTGGAATAATAATAGATGGTGCAGTAATTATTGTTGAGGGAACAGTTTTTCTCTTGTACTCAAAAATAAAAAATGCAAGCAGCCTAAAAACGATTACAAGCGAAGACCGAGATAATATAACTTATGAAGCATCAAGTAAAATGATGAATTCTGCGTTTTTTGGTCAGTTGATTATATTAATTGTATTTATTCCAATTTTAGCACTTCAAGGTGTTGAGGGCAAAATGTTTCAGCCAATGGCGTTGACATTCATGTTTGCAATGATTGGGGTGATGATTCTATGTTTGACTTATGTTCCTATGATGTCTGCACTATTTCTACGTGTCAATAACGTAGAGAAAAAAACATGGGGAGATAAATTTGTGTACTGGTTAGAGGGTGTTTATGAGCGTTCATTGGGCAAAACATTTAAGAGAGGAAAGTTGATTGGAATATCCGCTATTCTTCTTTTAGGGCTTGCAACATTTACATTCTCAAAAATGGGAGGTGAATTTGTACCTCAATTAGATGAGGGCGATCTTGCATTTCATGCAATTCTTAAGCCGGGTAGTTCATTAACTGAAACAATCGAAACGACCACTAAAATCGAGAAAATTATCAAGTCTAAATTTCCCGAAGTTGAACACGTACTATGCAGAATTGGTGTGGCTGAAGTTCCAACGGATCCGATGCCAATGGATATCGCAGATTGTTTTATCATATTAAAACCTCAAAGTGAGTGGGTATCTGCGACTTCAAAAGAAGATTTAATCGATCAAATAAAAGAAGCTGTTGAAGTTGTGCCTGGTGTCAATTATGAATTCACTCAACCAATCGAAATGCGCTTCAATGAACTCCTTACAGGGGTGCGCGAAGATTTGGCGATTAAACTATTTGGTGAAGATCTAGATGTATTGGCATCAAAAGCAGAGGAAATTGGGAAAATAGTGAGTACAATTGAAGGTGTAGCAGATATGAAAGTTGAAGCAACAAGTGGATTACCTCAAATTACCGTTAACTACGACCGTAAAAAACTCGCTCAGTATGGACTGAATGTTGAAGACCTAAATTTTTATGTTGAAGCGGCTTTCGCTGGAGGAAAAGCAGGGGTAATTTTTGAAGGTGAAAAGCGATTTGACCTAGTGGTTCGTTTGGACGAGGCTCATAAAAAGAGTATTGACAATTTGAAGAATTTATTTGTAAACCTTCCAAATGGATCACAATTACCACTTCGAGAATTAGCCGAAATTAGTTATCAACCCGGTCCTATGCAAATTAGTAGGGATAATACGAATAGAAGAACTTATGTTGGTATTAATGTCCGGGGTCGAGATATTCAATCGGTGGTAGATGATATTGAGAAAAAATTGGATGCTAATTTGGATTTGCCTCCTGGTTATTATATCAGATATGGTGGAGCTTTTGAAAACCTAGAAAGAGCAAGCCAAAGATTGAAAATTGTTGTTCCCATTGCATTGGGATTAATTTTCTTGTTAATCTTCTTTGCACTGAAATCGTTCAAACAATCATTGATGATTTACATGGCGATTCCTTTAGCTGCAATCGGTGGTATATTCTCGCTATGGTTACGTGGAATGCCTTTCAGTATATCTGCTGGAGTTGGATTCATTGTTTTATTTGGTGTAGCCGTGTTAAATGGACTAGTACTGATTAGCGGATGGAACGAGTTGAAAGAAGAAGGAGTTGACGACATTGATGAACGAATTAAATTAGGAGCTAGAAGACGAATAAGACCGATTCTTCTAACTGCTTTAACCGACGTTTTAGGATTTTTACCGATGGCTATTTCTACTTCTGCAGGTGCGGAAGTCCAACAACCCTTAGCAACAGTTGTGATTGGCGGGATGATTTCAGCAACCTTATTAACACTCTTTGTATTGCCAATTCTTTATAGAAGAATCGAAAACAAGAGTAAAAGTAAAGGAGCAGCTGTACCTGTAATTGGTGTAATACTTCTACTCCTTCTTCCTACAAATATTCTAAATGCGCAGACTACGGATGGTACTTCAATTACATCTATTGAGCAGGCCATATCCATTGGATTAAAAAACAATGGTTACGTAAATTCGACAAAGAAGAATGTTGAGTATTTAGAAACTGCGGAGAAATCTGCAATAAATATTGATAAAACAGATTTCAATGTGCAATACGGACAATATAACAGTTTTGAAAATGACTTCGGATTTAATGTGAATCAATCGTTTGAATTTCCTACTGTTTATAGCGCGCAAAAAAAACTTGCACAAAAGAAAACAGCAGAGGGAGAAATACAGTTGTCGGCAGTAGAAAATGATTTGCGTAAAGAATTAAGACAAGCGTGGTATGAGTTAACGTATAATCACGACAAGCGAATTTTACTGGCATATCAGGACTCGATTTACTCTGAATTTCTTCGTGCTGCGACTATTCGTTTTGAAGCGGAAGAAGGAACTTATCTTGAAAAGGTTTCGGCTGAAACTCAATTAATGCAGATTCGAAATGAACTTAGTTTAATTGATGTTGATATTTCTATTCAGGAAAAAAGAATCAAATCCTTGTTAAATGATTCCTCAATTGTCGAAATAATTCCGCAGAAATTGGATAAAAAAGAAATGAATTCAACTTTGGATTCAGAGTTGATTCAATCAAATCCGACACTTAGGTCAATTCAACAACAGATTATTGTTGCACAAGCTGAAAAGACTGTAAATAAAGCAAAAATGTTACCGAATTTATCAATTGGTTATTTCAATCAATCATTGATTGGAAGTCCAACGGCAAACGGAGCAGTTGCTACTGGCTCGAACCGTTTTTCTGGAGTCCAAGGCGGTGTTTCTATTCCATTGTTTTATGGTTCGTATAAATCCGAAATCAAAATGGCTCAAATCAAATCTGAAATGGCTCAGGTGAATTCGGACTATTACCTTGTAGCCTTGACGAGTCAGTATGAGCAATCTCTTAATGAAATATTAAAACTTCAAGGAAGTTTAAATTATTATGAAGAAAGTGCACTTTCACACGCAGAATTAATCATTGAGAATGCTCAAAAAAGCTTCCTAAATGGTGCAATTGGTTACGTTGAGTATTTTCAAAGTATTCGACAAGCATTGGAAGTGAAATTCAATTATATCAACACAATCAAAGGATATAATACAGCAATAATCAACATAGAACATCTTATTAATCAATAATATTAAAAAATAACAATTATGAAATTGACATTTAAAACATTAGTACTCTTAGTAGTTGTATCGGCATTTATATCATCTTGTGGAAACGGTAATGGTAAAGATGAAACTCACGATGGACACGAACATCATGATGGCCACGATCACAATGAAGAAGGACATAATCATTAATAGTAATTGACGTTGTCAGTTGAATTCACGAAAGGAATGAGTCAACTGGCGAAGTGCATATAAAAAATTGAAAAAATGAAAAGAAATATTGAAAAAGTTATTTTCTTCCTTTGTTTGTCGTTTGTAATTGCGGCATGTGGAAGTGATGAGCACAAGGAAGATGGACATGACCATGATCATGACGAACACGAAGAAGAGCATGCAGATGAAGTCCATTTATCTCAACAACAATTCAATTCACTCGAAATGAGAGTGGATACATTGAAGTTACGTAACATGGGCGAATTTGTTGAAGCGAATGGTCTATTAGAAGTTCCACCTCAAAATGAAGCAACAGTAACAGCTCTATTTGGAGCAAATGTCCAAACAATCAAAGTAATTGAAGGTGACAAGATAAAAAAGGGGCAAGTGCTAGCATATTTATCTCATCCCGATTTGATTGACATACAAACAGAGTATTCACGTAATTGGAATCAATTACAATACTTAAGCTCGGATTATGAAAGGCAGAAAAAGTTGTACGATGAAAAAGTTGGATCTGGAAAGGAATTCCAAAAAATAAAATCGGAATACCTTGGAATGAAAAGTAAAGTTCGTGGTTCAGAGGCGCAATTAGCTATGATGGGCTTAAATGCAGAAAAGATTCGACAAGGCGAAGTTTTTTCTAACATTGCAGTGAAGAGTCCAATTGACGGTAATATAAAATCGGTAGAAATTAAAATTGGACAATATGTACAGCCCCAAACTGACATGTTTGAAATCGTGAATATCGACCATATCCATTTAGATTTGATGGTATTTGAGAAAGACATGCACAAGGTGAAAGAAGGTCAGAAAATTAGATTTTCAGTTCCATCCAATCCAAATGAGGAATTAACTGCTAAAATCTATTCTGTAGGTAAAACTTTCGAGCAAAACCCAAAAGCAGTCCATTTACATGCTGAAATTGAAAACAAAAAAGGCTATTTAATTCCAGGGATGTATATAAATGCTCAAATTGAAACTTCTAACACTGAAAGTATTGCTGTACCAGAATCTGCTGTAGTGAAAGAAGGAGATAAGTTTTTCATTTTCACAGCGGAAGAAGAAAAGGGAAGTGATGTAAAAGAATGGGGATTTAAACCAATTGAAGTGAGCGTTGGTGCGCGAGACAGAGGATGGCTCGAAATTGAATTGATTTCACCTCTCAAATCAAATGTTCAGATTGCCTGGAACAATGCTTATTACTTGATGGCTGAATTAAAGAAAGGAGAAGCAGAACATACGCATTAAATTAGGTGATGTTTAATTTTGATTACATTTTTAATAACATCCTGATTGACAAATTAAACGGCAGTCAGGATGGAGAAGATACACATCATCAAGGTGATCACGCTCATTAAAATGAATTAGATAAGTTAATTAATGTTATGAATTCCGGAACTGATTACCTAATGGATTTTCAGTTCCGGTTTCTAGTAGCAATAAAAATTAAAAACAGTGAGATTAGTCTTAATATTTTTGATACAGTCAATATTTACTGGCCATTCTTTTGCTCAAGATGACCGAGTTCAAATTCTGTTGTCAGATTTTTCTTTGGATTCCGTTCTCACCAATGTCAAAAAACTAAGTGGTGAGTTGCCAATCGCTTTAAATGGTAATTCTATTTTTATTTCAAGTAGACTTTACAATAATATTGGAAATGAACAGACTTTTCAATGGACAAAAGCAAAATTTTTAGATTATGGATTAGAAATTGATTCAATGGTGTTTTCTTCAAATGGGAAAAATCTATTTGGTATAAAATACGGAAATGTCTTTCCTGACAGATTATGCATACTCGGTGCTCATTATGACAATTTACCCACAGGAGCTGCTGCGCCAGGAGCAGATGACAATGCAAGTGGTACAGCGGCTGTAATTGAAGTAGCTAGAATTTTGTCCAATTATCAATTTCCAAACACAATCATTTTTGCATTATGGGATGAAGAAGAGTTAGGATTAATTGGTAGCACGGCGTATGCAAATAATTTCAATCTTGAATCAGATTCACTTCTTGGATATGTCAATCTAGATATGATTGGTTGGGATGGTAATTTTGACAGTAAGTCGGAAATTCATGTTCGTCCTGTTTCAAACTCTTTGTTTCTTGCTTCTATTGCTGAAAAAGCAAATACTGAGTATTCTATTGGTTTAAATCTTGAAATTGTGAATCCAGGCAGTTCAAATACAGACCATTCTCCATTTTGGCTTAATAATTTATCGGCAATTGGAATCAATGAAGAATATCAAGGAGATTTTAATCCTTTCTGGCATAGTTTAGGAGACACACTTGGTAATTTCAATATCCCATATTATGAGCAAAATGCAAGATTAGCACTAGCTACTTTTTCGACATTAGCCTACAATAAAAGTGGAGATCAAACGATAGAGGAAATAATTAATAATTCATTTGTTTTTCCAAATCCGGTTGAATCCAAGCTTTTGATAAAGTTTTCGCAAGCTATAACTCAGCTTGTTACTATTGAAATTTGTAATATATATGGAGAAATTCTGAAATTCTCTTCGTTTAATAATATTGACGCTATTGATGTTGATTTTTCCAACTATTCGTCTGGCACCTATTTCATTCATCTATTTACAACCGACAATTCCAAAATATTCAAAATTCAAAAAATTTAAATCACTTTTTTAAAATATTTGACATGATAAAAACAGACCCAAATCACAAACATACCTACAATGAACAAGGAGAAATCACTTGTTGTTCGTTGGAAGAAAAAATTAATAAAGAAGGGGAAGGTCATGATGGTCACGATCATTCTGGTGGAGATGAATCAATCTTACACATGTTTTTACCATCTATTATTAGTTTAGGCTTATTACTAACTGCCATTGCTTTTGATACTTATTTCACACAATCGTGGTTCACAGGTTGGCTTCGAATAGCTTGGTACGTAGTGGCTTATGTGCCAGTTGGTATTCCAGTGATAAAAGATGCGTTTCTTGCTATACGCAAAGGCGAAGTTTTTTCTGAGTTTTTTTTAATGAGTATTGCTACCATTGGTGCATTTACCATTTGTGAATTCCCTGAAGGTGTCGCCGTGATGCTTTTTTATGCTGTGGGCGAAGTATTTCAATCTATGGCAGTATCCCGAGCAAAAGCAAATATCAAAAGTTTGCTCGATCAACGACCTGACGAGGTTACTGTTTTAGAGAACAATCAAGTGAGAACGGTAAAAGCTGAAAAGGTAAATATTGGCGATATTATTCAATTGAAACCTGGTGAAAAATTAGGATTGGATGGTGAGCTAGTTTCTGAATCAGCATCATTTAATACTGCAGCACTCACTGGAGAAAGTAAACCCGATACCAAAGCAAAAGGCGAAACAGTTTTAGCGGGAATGATCAACCTCAATACTGTGGCGCAAGTAAAAGTTACCACGGCCTACACCGATAGTAAATTGAGCAAAATTTTAGAATTGGTACAAAATGCTACTGCGCAAAAAGCACCAACCGAATTATTTATACGAAAATTTGCAAAAATCTACACACCAATTGTCGTTCTACTCGCAATTCTAATCACGGTTTTACCTTATTTCTTTGTAGAAAACTATGAGTTTAACCAATGGTTGTACAGAGCATTGATTTTCTTAGTGATCTCTTGTCCATGTGCCTTAGTTATCAGTATTCCGTTAGGTTATTTTGGAGGAATTGGAGCAGGAAGTAAAAACGGCATTTTATTCAAAGGCAGTAATTTCTTGGATACCCTCGCCAATATTCAAAATGTGGTAATGGATAAAACGGGTACAATGACAGAAGGAGTTTTTAAAGTGCAAGAAGTTGAATTAAATTCCGCTTTTAACAAAGATGAAATCTTGCAAATGGTCAACGCATTGGAAAGTCAAAGCACCCATCCTGTTGCTACTGCTATACATGAATATGTCGGTGCTGTAGATAATACTATTAAATTGGAAAATGTTGAAGAAATATCCGGACATGGTTTAAAAGCAACTATAAAAGGAAAAGAATTATTGGTTGGAAATTTCAAGCTGATGGATAAATTTTCTATTACCTATGACATTGATCCAAGTACAATAATTTACACGACAATCGCTATTGCTTTTGACAGTAAATTTGTAGGATATATCACAATTGCTGATAGTATTAAGGAGGATGCACAAATAACCATCGATAAATTAAAAGCACTTGGTATTAAAATTACAATGCTAAGTGGAGACAAAAGTACTGTAGTACAATTTGTGGCACAAAAACTTGGTATATCTAATGCATTTGGCGATTTGCTACCCGAGGATAAAGTCAATAAAGTAAAAGAAATCAAAGCCAAAAAAGAAACAGTTGCTTTTATAGGAGACGGAGTAAATGATGCGCCAGTAGTAGCTTTGAGTGATGTAGGGATTGCGATGGGAGGTTTAGGAAGCGATGCGACAATTGAAACTGCAGACGTAGTTATCCAAGATGATATGCCAAGTAAAATTCCAGTAGCCATTAACATTGGTAAACAAACAAAAAAAATAGTTTGGCAAAATATCATTTTGGCATTTAGTGTAAAGGCGATTGTTCTTGCTCTTGGTGCAGGAGGAATTGCAACAATGTGGGAAGCTGTTTTCGCTGATGTTGGTGTGGCCTTACTAGCTATTTTAAATTCTGTTAGAATACAGCGAATGAAATTTATTTAACCGAATTATTTATGCTTTTATTCATTTATTTTACAGTTTATTTTTTGCTTGTTTTTGTTGTGCGATCTTTGTTGTTGTGGAAAAAAACAGGAGTAAATCCCTTGACGTTCAGTAAATCAGATGACGCTCATGGTTTCAATGGGAAAACATTCAAGTTTATCTCGATGATAGAATTAATTGTCGTTGGAATTTATGCCTTTAAGAATGACTGGAACCAATACCTTCTTCCTTTTTGGTATTTAGAAAATAAAATTCTGGCTATTATAGGATGGAGTTTATTAATTCTCTCGCTAATTGTAGTTTGGATTGCTCAAACACACATGGCCAATTCATGGCGAATAGGTATTGATAAAGAAAATCGGTCAGAGTTAGTTACATCCGGTTTTTTTTCAATTTCAAGAAACCCCATATTTCTTGGAATAATGATAGCGAATGTAGGGCTGTTCTTAGTTCTTCCAAACGCATTCACCTTACTTATTATTTCACTTTCCACACTCAGCATTAACACCCAGATTCGATTGGAAGAAGACTTTTTAATGTCAGAGTTTGGAACAGATTATGAAGCCTATTGTAAAAAAGTTAGACGTTGGATTTAAAAAAATTAAACAATTCTTGAGGGCTAAAAATATGTGCTAAATCCAAACATTATAGATGCGGATCGAGATTTTTCGTTGAAGAAAATATCAGTATCCCATGAATACCGATAATTCAACCTAAGGACAGTCTGACTAGAAGGTCTGAAACTTATAGCTGGAGTAATTGAGATGCGCTGATCACCTATATTCGTATTCGATTCATTGAATGTTCCTATGTTCCAGTCAACATAATCAAATCTTGCAGCAATATTTAAGGATGCATTTTCCCAGTCTAAAATTTTCCGTCTAATTATCGGTTGTACAATATCAATGAATGCACCAAATTGCTGGTTTCCATATTGTTGAGTGTAGGTGTTCGGGACATCGATAAGAATATAGGATGCTTCTCCATCAAAATAAGTTCCGGATTTTTTAATAGTTGAGTTAAAATCAATTGAAAACACATCAAGTCTTCTTTTGCTATCAACAATCAAACCTTCCATTTTGAATGTATTATAAACCCCACCCATATATGAAAATCCAAGTTCACCTATTTTTCTGTTTTTTATTGCCACTTTACCAGATATAAGCGGGATACCATTATTGCTTTCTTCGAACCTATTTCGATTTAGCTTTGCTGCAGGTAAATAGGTTTTATTTAATTCGTTATCTATTACACTATCGTCAAAACCATTGGTGAGATATACTTCATAACCTGCAATCCAATTCCCAAAATGAGTCTTACCGTATAAACCAAAACCTACATTCGACCAAGTCGCAGGAAGCATTTGCACCGCTTCATCAGGGCGCTCGATAAATTCCCACTTAGGACCATCGTGATTCTGATTGAATCCTCCAATTGGATTCATCACAATCCCACCTCTAAAATTCAATAGTGGGAAAAGAGTGATATCCATTGCTGCGAATTCTATTCCTATTTCCTTTGTCCCGTCTTCGAATTCTAGCTCGGCAAGAAACTTTATTCTATTGTATATGGAAGCTGACATGAACATTGTAAATCTTCTCGCTTGAAATGATAATCCTTCGGATACACCATCTGTGCTTGAATAAATAGAATTGGCTTCTAAGTAACCTCCAATAGCTACAGGAACTTTTTTAAATTTTAAAAATGGACGATCATAAACCGCATCCATATTTAAATTATTTTGTGTTGAATCCGTTGGAATTCTGTTCACAATTTTCTCCTCTTGTGCGCTCCCAAATATCGGAATTACCATGAAGGTAACAAGGATTATTAGTTTAGACATCGTGTATATATATGTTCTCATTATCAGTATTAATTTCAAATGTTTTTAAATTTTCTTCTGCTGGTCCTTCTAATACTTTGCCTGTAATAGAAAATTCACTTCCATGGCAAGGACAAGTGTATATTCCTCCTCCAATATTTAACTCACATCCCTGATGAGTGCATTTCATTAATGAAGCAATGTATTTATCTTTGTCCAGTTTTTGTAAGCAGATTGGAAAGCCATCATTAGTATTGCTAATTAATACAAAGGACCGATTGATTCGTTTTCCGTTTTTGATTTCCCAGAATTCTGATTTTTCGACAATCAAATTTTCTCCATCCTTTTTCGCAATCGCGTAATGAGTGACTTGACAAGATTGAATGCTCGACGCTAGTAGTGGAGCACCAACCATGGAATAACAACATGTTTTTAGAAAATTTCTACGTTCCATTTCACAAAGATTCTAAGAACTTAATTAATTGATTCTTTTGATTTTCAATCAATTGATTATACAATGATCTGGACTGACTTGCTTCACCTCCGTGCATTTGTATCGCTTGTTCAATGCTCAAAGCTCTTCCATCATGCATTAAATAATACTGACCACCTTGCGACATTTTAGAAAGCCCTAATCCCCATAAAGCAGGAGTTTTCCATTCAGAAGCAAGTGCAAATCCTTCGGTATATCCATCATTCAATTCTGACCCCATATCATGAAGTAATAGATCTGTATAAGGATGAAATTCTTTGTACGAAAGTGGAGCAATAGGTGAATATCCAGTTTGCATAGATGGAGTATGACACTTAGCACAGTTGATATCATTAAAGAGATTTTTTCCAGCAATAACGTCTGAATCTTGTTGATTCCGTGGAATAGGAGCCTTTAGCGTCTTCAAATAAAAGACTACGTCATGTATTGTTTGAGTGCCTACTTCTGGATCAATTTCTTGCCCACTATAAACATCAATTGGCTCGAACAATGAAGTGATACCCATATCTTGGTTATACGCACCAGATGTTTGGTGTAATAAATCATACGCACCTCCTTTTTTTCCGAATCTACAAATGTATTTACCGTTTTTTGGAATTGAATTTGGTCGAAGAGCAACATAAGACGGTATGACATTGTAATGTACTCTTCCACTGATACCATCACCATCAAGATCAAACGGATCCGCTAATGCCAAGAGGAATGCATCTTCAACAGCATCAAGAAAACCCAACCCTGTAACTGCCGGAGCTATTAATGATGTTTTTGGCGCTCCTAGAGGCAATTGTTCAGGTGTGTAACCTGGGATTGCCTTGTGCTGAAGTTGTGGTCCACCAAAATTCAAAAATGTATTCCCTAAAGTATCAGATTGTCCAAATCTAGTAAATTGAACAAACGGTGTACCTTTTCCGTCTCCTGCATGACAGCTTGCGCATTGGTTTGCTACGAATATCGGACCTAAGCCAGTTGCAGATGTAAAAACCTCACCAAAATCAGCATCACCTTTATTAAATTGAATTAACTGAGCTGTAGTCAATCCATCAATTGGTCCATCCAATACTTCCGCTTCAGAGGGTTCACTAGGCATGATTTTCTTGCAACCATAAGTTATTGTAACTAGAACAAAAACCAAGAATAAGAAAGAGTTTATATGTTTCATTTTAATCTAATAAAAAGGCAAAACTAATAATTAAAGTTAGAGTCGTCTAACAATTAGTGAAAAAATAATTAATAGTTGTGAATTATAGATAAGATTGAAACAGGAAAAGCGGTCTTCCTTCTTGTCTTCACAGCTTCAGCTTTTTTTGTTTGCAAGGGAAATACAAAGTTTCGACACCCTAAATAATTCCATTGTTTACATAAACTTTGAATTTATTAAGAATTAAACGTTTATAATATAAATATACATAAATAGATTACGTACTAATATTCATATCTTTGTGTTATGGCAGCAGCAGAACAAATAAAAAGTCTTATCAAATTCTTTGGTGAAGGTGATGACGATCGTTTTTACACTGTCGCTATGCAAATTGCTGCAAGCGAAGCAAGGAAAGGTCATACGAATGTTGCACAAGAATTAAAATCATTAATTGAAAAAGCAAAAAGCAACCGATCCCAAACTTTTTCGGATAGAAATAGAACAATTCCAATACTACAACCAAAAAGAGAATTAAAAGATATTTTAGATGTTTTTCATCCCAAAATCAAATTAAAAGATATGATTTTGGATATTGAAGTGTCCACATCTCTAAAAAAAATAATTCAAGAACAAGAGAACTGGGAAACATTGCAAAAATTTAATCTTGCCCCAAGAAGAAAACTGCTATTAACAGGCCCTCCAGGTTGTGGCAAAACAATGACCGCTCAGGCATTAGCAGGTGAATTAGGTTTGCCTGTTTTTATTGTACGTTTAGACGGTGTTGTTTCTAAATTTATGGGTGAGTCTATTGCTAAGCTTCGCCTTATTTTTGATACAATGCCTGAAAACAGGGGGGTTTATTTATTCGATGAATTCGACTCTATTGGTTCGCATAGAGATCAAGGTCAAGACGTTGGTGAAATAAAACGGATATTAAATAGCTTTTTAATCAATATTGAAAAGGATCAAAGTAATAGTATAATTATAGCAGCAACAAACTTACCTGAAATGCTTGATAAAGCACTATTTAGAAGATTTGATGATGTGATCCAATATCCTTTGCCTACAATAAAAGAAATTGCATCTACTTTAAAAAAGAATCTTCAAGCTTTTGATTTTATTGACAAAATTGATTATTCAAATATCGCAAAAATAGCATTAGGGCTCAATTATTCAGATATTGTAAGAGCCTCTGAAGACACAATTAAAGAAATGATTATGGGGGGCAGTGAAAAACTCTCAAAGAAAGACCTCATTAAAGCGTTAGAAAAACGCAAATAACCTTCTATATATATGGCTGAATCTTTTAAAAAACCACATCTAAAAATTCAAGGTTATTCAGAAAATCAAGATTACAAATATCCCAACACAAAGATTAGAGTAGATTTTAAAAAGCCAAATCTTGATCGATCGAATCAAGGTAATAGAGTCTTGTTAAAATTAAATGAGGTAAGGAAAACTTATAATTTATTAAAAGACACCGTTTTAACTGATGAAGTTGATTGGGACAATGTTATTTACATTCAATTTATTTCACCTTGGGGTTATGAATTAAAATACGAACAATTGCATTCTGATGCTAAAAAAACAACTTATCGTCTTTTAAATATTCAACGAGAAATTAAAGTAGAAAACGGAGAAGAAGTCGAAAGATTTAGGGCATTGGTTATGCTTAAAGAAGGAGGCATTTCTCATTTTATTAATCGTGTTGAAAAATATTTGACTGAGAATACGATATATAAAGGTAAGGATACAGGAAATCCAGTTGCAAATGATCTCATTTCAAATATTGATGAACTTAAAATTGCTACGCTAGAAGCTTTCTGGACAGATAGTCAGTCACATAGTTTCCCAAAACTCGACGAGGAGGTATGGTGGGAAGTTTGGCTTCGCAAAGAAGAAGGAGTTGAAGATAAAGCTATAGAGCAATTAAACAAAGTGAAAGCACAAATTGGTGAATCTCGATTAGAATTTAAGGAAAATATAGTCAGGCTTGTAAAAGCAACTGCTAATCAATTATCTGTTTCTTTATTATTTCTAGATAGTTTATCAGAACTAAGAAAACCTCAAATATTAAATGATTTTATAACTCATGTTAATGTAACTTACGCGGACAGTACTGAATGGTTGACTGATTTATTGAATCGAACAAGAATTAATATAAATAATGATGAGGATGATGTGCTCGTTAGTGTATTTGATTCAGGAATAAATAATGTTCATCCATTATTGGAAAATGTCATACCTGATTCATATTTAGAAACCTGGAAACCTAATTGGGGCAAAGGAGATTCAGAACCTCGTGGTGGTCATGGAACCGGTATGGCTGGATTAATCTTATATGGAAATCTAAGTGAAGCGCTTGCCACTTCTTCAAATATTAATATTTATCATGGTGTTGAGTCTTTCAAAATTTGTCATCCTAGCGAAAAAACAGACCCTAAACTTTATGGTGTTATTTATGAAAATGGTTGTGACTCCTTGATTGCAGACAGACCAAAAAATAAGCGAGTATTTTGTTTAGCGGTTACGAATGATGGTGTTATAAAGAGTGGAAGACCATCTTCAGGCTCTACTAGGTTAGATGAGATTATTTTTGGCAATTTACATGATGAATCAGAGGCTCAGTTATTTTTGGTTAGTGGCGGAAATGTTGTTTTATCGAAGCCTGATGAATACCCTAATTTGAATTTTATTGCTTCAATTCAAGATCCTGGTCAGGCATATAATGCTCTGACAATTGGAGCTTATACTTTAATGGACAAATTAAGTAGTTCAAAACATTCTCCAGTTGCAAAGTACGGTACGATGTCTCCTTTTAATTCTACATCTGCAGCCTGGGAAACCCAATGGCCGAATAAACCAGATATTGTTTTTGAAGGTGGCAACATGATTATCGATCAATTTGGAACACTTTCAACTCATGAAGAATTAAGTCCAGTTTCGCTAGATAGTGACTTTAAATCAAATTTATTCACTCCGTTTAATGCAACAAGTAGTGCAACTGCTTTCGGCTCAAAAATGGCGGCTGAGTTGAGACGAGTTTATCCAAACTAT
This sequence comes from uncultured Flavobacteriales bacterium, assembly GCA_913059205.1. Lineage (GTDB taxonomy): Bacteria > Bacteroidota > Bacteroidia > Flavobacteriales_D > Crocinitomicaceae > UBA4466. The sequence goes on along the minus strand of CAJXRM010000017.1, from coordinate 1,135 downwards.
TGGCCAGAAACAATACGTGGTTTAATGGTGCATTCAGCAGATTGGACAGAGAACATGCTCAAGGAATACAACATAAAAAACGAAAATGAACGAAGAGCTTTAATTCGTTCAGTTGGCTATGGTGTGCCTAATTTAGAGAATGCATTATTAAGTGCAAATAATTCACTTACTATGATAGCCGAAGAGTCCATTATTCCATTTAAAAAAGTCGGCAGTACAGTTAAATACAACCACTTTCATCTTTATAAATTACCTTGGCCTAAAGATATTTTGTTAAACGATGTGAGTGAAAAATATGCTAAGATTACAATTACATTATCCTATTTTATTGAACCAAATCCAGGCGGAAAAGAATATGCTCGATCTTTCTCTTACCATTCACATGAGTTGGAATTTAAGCTCATTAAATCAGGTGAATCTATAGAAGAATTCACTCGAAGAATATCATCTGCTTCTGAAGATGAAGAAGTGAGTGAAGTGGAGGATAAACCTAATCTCATTACTGAAGAATGGACAATCAAAGAAAGGATAAGAAGCAAAGGATCTATAAAAAAAGATTTTTTAGAAACCACAGGCGCGGAGCTTTCAGATCGTTATTATTTAGCTGTTTATCCAAAAAATGGTTGGTACAGAACTCGTAAAAAATTGGAAAAATATAATAGTGAAGTTCGATACAGTTTAATTTTGAGTATCGAAACAACAAAACAAGGAGTAGACATATACACACCTGTAGAGAACATTATAAAAACTGCGATCCCTTTGACTTCGATTTAATGTTCCTTTTTCCATATTCTGTTAACCCATAAATTTATAAATTGTGTCGGAAAAGCGGTCTTCTTTCAGTACTCGCTTTATTCACAAAACATACTTGCAAGTGAAAATAAATCGCTCTAAGTGCTAACGCATATTCATTAGCGCACTTGCAAGTAACATTCTTTTCAGTCCGTTTTCGTGCCTCAAACCAACTTCCATTCATTTGTTTTGTTCATCACGCTCCGTGCCTCTCTCAGTCGTGGCTTCTTTGTCTGTAAAGTAGTATTTCTCTTACTTCACTGCGTTACGTTCGTTCATACAACTTTTCATCCATCGCCACTTGTTAATTTGGCTCGCCTGCTAATCGCGTCGGGCTGCGGGG
>CAJXRM010000016.1 GCA_913059205.1 uncultured Flavobacteriales bacterium | reverse complement strand
AGATTTCTGCCTGTCTCGTGGGCTCGGAGATGTGTATAAGAGACAGCAGATATTTGAATGGCTATGGCAAAAAGATGCCCACTCGTTTGAGGATATGACGAATTTATCAAAATCTTTGCGCGACAAATTGGATGAAACTTTTTTTATCGATCATATTACTTTGAAAGATCAACAGATCAGCAGTGATAAAACAATTAAATGTGCCTTTAGCATTGATGAAGGAAAAATCATAGAAGGAGTACTAATTCCAACAACATCGCGTACGACCGCATGTATTTCCTCACAAGTTGGGTGCAGTTTAGCTTGTAAATTTTGCGCTACAGGCAAATTGAAATTAATGCGAAATCTAACTGCTGGGGAAATGGTTGACCAAGTTGTTTATTTAAAAAATCAAGCGGAAAACAGGTACAATACTCCTCTAAGTAATATTGTATACATGGGAATGGGTGAACCTTTGTTGAATTATAACAATATGTTGCGCTCAACTGAACTTATTTGTTCGCCAGATGGATTAGGAATGTCACCAAAACGCATTACTGTTTCAACAGCTGGTATCGCGAAAATGATACGAAAACTTGGTGATGATGAAGTGAAATTTAATCTTGCACTTTCATTACATGCAGCTAATGATAAAAAACGAAGTGAAATCATGGAAATCAATGATTCCAATAACTTAGAGACACTTTCTGAGGCTTTAACTTATTTTCACTCAAAAACGGGTACCCGTGTAACTTTTGAATACATTATTTTCAGAGATTTCAATGACGAATTAGAAGATGCTGAAGAATTAGTAAAATTCTCTCGTTGCGTTCCTTGCAAAATAAATATAATTGAATATAACCCAATAGATGATACAGACTTTCAACAAGCAGACAGAGAAAAAGTCGATGCATTTGCTGCTTATTTAGAAAGAAAAGGACTGGTTGTAAATATTCGAAGAAGTCGCGGAAAAGATATTGACGCAGCATGTGGTCAGTTAGCCAATAAAAACAAGGCTATTCTAAAATCAGAAAGAGTACTTAAAAGTTAAGTTTATTGCTAAGGAGATATTACATTAAATATCTTTTTTAATCACAAGATTTAACCCTAACTTTGCCTCAAATTTTAAAAGTAAGAGTGCAACTAAAATTAATTTGGATGCGTCTTCAACTGAATTGATATTAATAATTAAAAAGCTATTATGGCAACAAATTTTTCAAAAGTAATCGGTCTGTTGACTGTCTTCGTTCTTATCAGTGTACATTCATTTGGACAAACTTACACAAGAGCAGAATTAACTCCTGAATGGCAGTTAATCTCTCAACAAGATGGCGTTAAAATCTATGTTAAAGAACAACATTGCGATTTAAATAAAAATGGCAAACCTGTCGTTTTTTCAATGCTTAGATTGGTTAACGAAACATCGGATAAAAAGTCAATCACTTACAATTACATCCATCAATACGACCAAGGATGTGAAGGTTGTAACGAAAATCCGGAGCGAGTTTTCAACTTTGAACTAGAAAGTAATTCTCAAATTGAAGAAGATTGCCGAATCAGTCACGCAGGACTTTCACTTACTATTCATAACCCAAATGTTACTAGTACATGGAAGTTTGAATCAGTTTCAATCAATATTCTATCGATAAAATAATAGTAAACTATGAAAAATTTAATCTTCATATTCTGTACAGTTGCACTTTCAATTAACACGAATGCACAAGTATTTTGTAGCATAAGTGTTACTCCAATGGATACAACAATTTGCCTAGGTGATTCTGTGCAGATGACAGCTGTTGCCAATTTAATTACAAACAGTGGACAACAATTTAATTTCAACGGTGGGGCTTTACCTCCAGGTTGGACAACAACTGGTGGGGGAGCATATGCATCTCCTTGCGAACCAAGTTTAGACGGTACGCCTTATTATTGGGCTTCAACTGCGGGTGCTACTCCTCAAATTGCGACAGCAGCATTTGACGTTACATGTGGTGGAAGTATCATGTTCGATATGGATTATGCAATTCAGGGTCAAGCATTTCCATGTGAAGGGATGGAAGTTTGGGATGAAGGTGTTGAACTTCAATACTCTGTAAGTGGTGGACCTTGGACTCCAATTATTTATTATGCACCAGATGGAAACTCCTGGCCATCAAAAGCAGTAATGTTAGCTTCAGGTACTTGGTTAGGAGTTAATGCTCCTTTTAGCCAAACAACATATGTTCCTGCTGGAACTACCAATGCCTATACTTCATGGGCAAGTTACAGTGTTCCGATTCCAGCAGCAGCGCAATCGGCGAGTACATCATTTAGATGGATACAAACCGCTTCATCAAGTGCAACAAATGATAACTGGGGATTAGACAACATAATTATTAACTCGACGGGAACACCTTGTGGGAATAATACAGTTGTTAATTGGTCCAATGGTTTAATGGATATTAATCAATATTACTTAACACCAACAGGTGATAGTACTTTCATCGCTCTTGTTTATGATACTATGGGCAACTTCCAGTGTCAATCGCAACCAATCACTATTAATATTCACCCAGACGTAATGACATACAGTCTAGTAGATACTGTGTATTCGTATTGCCGAACGACAAGTCCTACTGCTCAAATTAATAATTTCGGTGGTACATTTGGACCTTGGGGAGTAAATTGGACAGATATTCCAAGTACGAACAACCCAGTTAGTTTTCCAATTAGCGGAGTGGAACAGGAAACATTAATTTATCATGTAGACATAACCGACGGCTGTAATTATATACGGCAAGATTCCGTCGTCGTTATAGTCAATCAAACTCTTGAAATAGACACGATGTATACGTTCCCTTCAAGTGCTTGTGAACCTGATGGAGCTGTTTCTGGAGTTGCTATAGGTTTAACGATGACCAGCGGTCAGCCTTTTTACAATTGGACAGGACCAAATACTAATCCAGGACCTTATGATGTTGATGCATCTGTACTTGAAGATATCCCTTCAGGATGGTATTATTTTACTGTAACTGATGATGTTTGTACAGTCACTGATAGCGCATTTGTTGAGCCAGTAGACCCACCAATCGCTCAAATTACGGCCAATCCAAATTCTGGCTGTACACCGCTACAAGTAAATTTTGTCAACTCCAGTCAAAATGCCTCTAATTATTATTGGGATTTCGGAAATGGACAATCTTTATCTATCTCAAATACAAATAGTCAAAATCAAACATATACATCTAACGCAACGATTATGCTGATCGCGTATTCTACTCCTACTTGCGCTGATACAACTTATGCTTCAGTTTCGGTAGTAACTTGTGGCTGTACAGATCAAGCAGCTGTTAATTATGATCCAACTGCTATTTTAGATGATGGAAATTGTCAATATCCAGAACCTTTCGTGATAGTTCCAAACGTGTTTACACCGAATGGTGACTTAAGTAATAATTTATTTGAATTACAATTGGAAAACACAGTTCAATTGCAATTGACAATAACAAACCGTTGGGGAAATATAATGTACACGGCTGATCAAGATCTTACACAAATTGGTGCTACTATTGGTTGGAATGGAAAGACTCCTAGTGGCAGAGATGCAGAAGAAGGAACTTATTTTTACAACTACGTAGCTACAGGAATTGTAGGTCAAATAGTTGAAGGACACGGTTTCCTTGAATTGATTAGAGATTAAAAAATAACACAACAACTTGTAAAAAACGTTCATCAATTTGATGGACGTTTTTTTTTGTTTCAATTAATTAAATATTTAGCTGGATTAGGTTAAACATGTAAACATTTAAGTATTGTTGTCTTTAAATTAGACAATAAGATGGAGTAACTCTTATATTTGTAGTTATGATGTCCGTCAAAGAAATAATGGAACCAATTTCTGCTGAAATGAGTGAATTTGAAGTTCGTTTCAGAGAAAACATGAAGTCCGAAGTACCAATGCTTGATAAAGTCACGCATTATGTGATTCGTCGCAAAGGGAAACAGATGCGTCCAATGTTTATTTTCTTAACTGCGAAAATGCTAGGAGAAGTAAATGACAAATCCTACGACGCGGCAACATTGGTTGAATTACTTCACACGGCAACACTCGTTCACGATGATGTTGTAGATGACGCGAATGAACGTAGAGGGTTTTTCTCGGTAAATGCGCTCTGGAAAAACAAAATTGCTGTTTTAGTTGGTGATTATATGCTTTCAAAAGTATTGACGCTTTCAATCGAAAAGAACAATGCCGATCTTTTGGCCATTGTTGCGAGAACAGTTAAAGAAATGTCTGAAGGAGAACTGCTTCAAATTGAAAAAGCGCGAAAAATGGACATTACAGAAGAAGTCTATTTTAATGTAATTCAAAAGAAAACTGCTTCATTAATTGCAACATGTTGTGAAGGTGGGGCGTTAAGCGTGGGGCGAGAAGATGTTTCTGAAAAAATGCGCCAATTTGGTGAAGCGATTGGTATCGCATTTCAAATCAAAGACGATATTTTTGACTATGGAACACCAAATGATATTGGTAAACCAACGGGACTTGATATTCGAGAGCGAAAAATGACCTTACCGCTGATTTATGTATTAAATACCGCGCCTGTTGAAATTAAAAACACTTTGATCAACATCGTTAAAAATCACAACGAAAACCCTAAAAAAGTCAAAGAAGCTGTTGATTTAGTTATTAAACACGGTGGAATTGAATATACGCATGCAAAAATGCTTGAATACAAGGAAAAAGCATTAGAATTAATAGCAGATATCCCCGATTCAGAAGCAAAAAAAGCTATTCTAGGATTGGTCGAATACACTACAAATAGAAAAAAATAAAATAACCAGACAGTGAAATTACGAGAATCATGATTTTAAGACTTGTATAAATCAAATACAATAATTCTTTCTATAAATCGTATTTTTGAACTCGCTTATTGAGCATGTCAACAAAAACCTGGAAACATGAAAAAAACACTTTTATTTTTAGTCCTTACAACTTTAGTTTTCTCATGTAAAGAAGAAGAAAACGAACCAGTTGAGAAAAAAGAAACGAAGGAAACAGTTGTCCTAGAAGAGGATTTAGTCGAAATCAAAGACGGATTATTTACAGAATATTACCCAGGAAAAAAAGCCATAAAATTTCAAGGTCGGCAAGATAAAGATGGCTATCGAGATGGTATTTGGCTGTTTTATTCTGAAACAGGGATTGAGTTATCAATGACCAATTATGAACACGGTGTAAGACAAGGTCACTCAATAGTTAAGTATCCAACAGGAGCAATTCACTATACTGGAACGTATACAAATGACAAACCTTCTGGCCTTTGGAAAACGTATGACGCTCAAGGTAAATTGGTAAACACGAAAGACTACGATAAAATTTAATGGCAATTATTCCCCCGCATATTGTAGATGACATCATGCAAGCTTCTCGTATTGAAGAAGTCATTGGGGAATTTGTGCAATTAAAACGAGCAGGATCAAACCTAAAAGGCTTGAGTCCTTTTACCGATGAAAAAACGGCATCTTTTGTTGTTTCTCCTGCCAAACAAATATTCAAGTGCTTTTCTACAGGTCGCGGTGGAAGTGTTGTCACTTTCTTAATGGAAAAAGAGCACTACTCTTATCCCGAAGCGCTGAGATGGTTAGCTGACAAGTACGGAGTTCAAATCCCTGATGACAAACCTGCCACTGCAGAAGAACTTGAAGCGATATCAGAAAGGGAAAGCTTGCATATTATAAATGAATTTGCAAAAAATCATTTTGCCAACAATCTCATTAATTCAAACGAAGGAAAAAAAATAGGACTATCCTACTTTATTGAACGTGGTTTTAGACAAGACATTATTGAGAAATTCCAATTGGGCTACTGCTTAAATGTTAGTGATGATTTTACTAAGGCAGCTAAAGAAAAAGGATTTAAACTTGACTATTTAGAAAAAGTTGGATTGACAAAGTCAAAAGACGATCGACAGTTTGATTTTTTTAGAGGACGCGTTATGTTCCCCATACACAGCGTTTCAGGACGTGTTTTAGGCTTTGGTGGAAGAACGCTATCATCGGAGAAAAAGATAGCGAAGTATTTTAATTCACCAGAAAGTATTATTTACAATAAAAGTGAAATTCTTTACGGACTTCATTTTTCAAAAGGAGATATAATTAAGTACGACAATTGCTTCCTTTGTGAGGGATACACTGATGTTATCAGTATGTTTCAAGCGGGAATTCAGAATGTTGTATCCTCCTCTGGAACATCGTTAACGCGAGAACAAATACGACTTGTAAAACGCTATACAAAAAACATAACTATTCTCTATGATGGTGATGCTGCGGGAATTAAAGCATCATTTAGAGGGATTGATTTAATTCTTGAAGAAGGGTTGAATGTAAAAGTGGTATTGTTTCCCGAAGGAGAAGATCCAGATTCATTTGCAAAGAAATCTACGACAAGTGAATTAGAAGATTACATCAAAGAACATCAACAAGATTTTATTTCATTTAAAGCCGACTTGTTATTGCAGACCGATGGTGACGATCCAATTAAGCGAGCGCAATTAATTAAGGATATATCGCATAGCGTTTCTTTGATTCCTGATCAAATTACACGGAATGTTTTTGTCCCTGAAGTTGCTAAACGCTTCAACATTAAGGAAGAAGTCATATGGAATGAAGTCATTAAAGATAGAAATGATGCTTCTACTAAAAGTCACCAAGAAGCATTAAGAAGACCGCAATCTTCTTCTTCCATCCAGTCAAGTGTAGATCCTTATGCCGATGAACCAAATCCATTTGAAACTGAAAAGTCGGTTACGACGCCAGCTCTCAAAAACGATCACAATGAAACGGATTTAATGCGAATTTTGGTTTCGTACGGACCGTTAGCCATTTCAATTAATCAATTGGATGAAAATGGTAAAAATGTAACGGTAGAAACGAGTGTTGCCGAATTGATTCTTCACGAATTGGCAATAGACGAATTGGTTTTTGAGCACCCTGTTTATTCGCGTATGCATAAGTTAATAGCCGAATCGTTGGCGGAATCTGTATTTTTAAAGGCAAGTTACTTCAGACGTTTAGAAGATCAGGAAATTGTACGATTCGCCTCGGAAATTGAGATGAACCAACATGAATTAAGTGACAATTGGATCCTGAAACATAAAATTCATACCAAATCTGAACAAGACAATCTTTTCGCTGCAGTAATGGGGTCAATTTATTCGTTCAAAATTTCGAAGGTTGAAAAGCAAATACTTGCCATTAGAAGCAAAATGGCAACAGCTATAAAAGAAGAAGCAGAAGATGAAATAATGGAGTTAATGGCGCAACAAGTTACATTGGAGCAAATTAAACAAATTATTTCGAAGAAAATGGGACGGTAACCGAAGCTAGACTTTGGGATTTATTCGATTTTCAAACTTGAAGTTCCAATCAACTTTTTACCCTTGTGTCTCCTTACTTCAACAAACGCTTATACATTTGGATAGTGTTCTCCAATCCAAAGTAAAGTGCATCTGAAATCAAAGCATGGCCAATTGAAACTTCAAGCAATCCTTCCATTTTTTCAGAGAAGAACTTCAAATTATCGAGACTTAAATCATGTCCGGCGTTGATTCCCAATCCCAATTCGTTTGCCAATTTTGCTGCGGCAACATATTCACGAATGGCGTTTTCAGGATTTGTTTTATAATCGTGCGCAAAAGGTCCTGTATAAAATTCAATTCGGTCTACGCCAGATTTCGCAGCGAATTCAATGTTCTCTAAATTCGTATCAATGAAAATCGACGAACGCACGTTTTTCAATTTCAACTCTTGATTCAACTCGGTAAGCATTCCTAAATTCGCCTTGGTTTCCCAGCCTGCATTAGATGTTAACACACCTGGTGGATCTGGAACCATTGTCGCTTGTGCTGGTAAAACATCAGAAATCAATTGCATGAAACGTTCATCCGGATAACCCTCAATATTGAATTCGGTGGTTACCACTTCTGCTAAATCGTAAACATCTTTGGTTGTAATATGTCGTTCGTCCGGCCTTGGATGCACAGTTATCCCATCTGCACCAAATCGCTCACAATCTAACGCTACTTGCACCACATTTGGAGTATCCTCTCCTCTAGCATTTCTCAATGTGGCTATTTTGTTCACGTTTACACTCAATTTCACCATAATTTCCGTATTTTTCGTATCAACAAAAGTAAGAACTTAGTAAGGATTATACTACTTTCGCATATACAATGAGAGCAATAGATTTAATATCAGACGAAATTCCATCACTTACCCATGAAGATACCGGGGAAAGAGCCTTAAATTGGATGGAGGAATTTAAAGTATCGCATTTACCTGTTTTAAAAAATGGCGTTTTTGTGGGAGTTGTTTCGGAAACGGACATTCTTGATAAAATGGATTTAGAAAAAACACTTCACGAATTATTTCAGCATCTACCTCGTCCATATGCACTAGAAACAGATCATATTTATCAAGTGCTTTCACGTATTTCTGAATTGAAGTTGAGTGTTATTCCAGTTTTAGATGCCACTGAAAAATACTTGGGCTGTACTTCTACGCAACATTTGATGACATTGATAGCGAACACCGGAAGCATTAAAGAACATGGTGGAATTATTGTTTTGGAAATGGCAATGCCTGACTACTCCTTGGCACAAATAGCCCAAATAGTTGAAAGCAATGACGCTAAAATTTTAAGCTCATTCATTATGTCTTCTTCCGATTCATCAAATATCGAAGTGACTTTAAAAATTAATAAAATAGAATTAGATCGTATAATTCGCACATTCGAGCGATACGATTACATCATAAAAGCAACTTTCCAAAAAGGGAACTACGAAGATGATTTACAATTTCGTTTTGATGCACTCATGAATTACCTGAATCTTTAATTATGAACATCGCCGTTTTTGGAAGAAAAGTTACAAAGCAAAACGCTGAATATTACAGTGAAATATTAGGAATTCTTAAAGATTTTGGATGGAATCCAGTTTTGCAAAAGGATTTGAAAGACTTACTGGTAAAAAAGGTTGGAATTTCTGAAAAAACAGATGAATTTGAATCATATAAGGATTTTAAGTCTGGAATTGATTTGAGTCTAAGTATTGGTGGAGACGGAACATTCATTCAAAATGTCAAGTTTATTCGTGATTCCAATGTACCCGTTTTGGGTATAAATACTGGTCGTTTAGGATTTCTTGCAAATATTTCAAAAGATGATATTCAAATTGCAATGGATTTAGTTCATCGGAAAGAATTTGTTCATCAAAAAAGATCAATGATTCGCGTCGAAACAGAGCGAAATATTTTTGGTGACGAAAACATTGCATTAAACGAATTGACACTTCAGAAAAAAGATACTTCTTCAATGATTACAGTAAATACGTATTTAGAAGATAAATATCTAAACTCCTACTGGGCGGATGGATTGATTGTCGCGACGCCCTCTGGATCTACGGCATACAGTTTAAGTTGCGGCGGACCTATTATTACGCCAGGTTGTCAAGTTCACATTTTAACTCCAATCGCGCCACACAACTTAAATGTTCGTCCAATGGTTGTTCCTGATCACATGCCTATTAAATTGGATATTGAAGGCCGTAGTCGCAATCACCTCATCAGTATTGATGGGAACTCAAAAAACATTCGACAAGATGAAACGGTTACCGTTCATAAGGCCGATTTTATGATTAATGTGGTGAAATTTGAAGACAATAATTTCTTAGATACCATCCGAAATAAGATGTTTTGGGGTAGCGATAAACGAAATTAGTTCTGCGGTTCCTTCATTCAACCCTTTATTAGGAAAGGTAAATGAAGGTCTAGAAATGAAAAAATATCTTCACCATCACAATTCAAAAGGTCATCATTCCTGAAGACTTAAAAGAACCAGTTTTGGATACGGCAAGAATATTGCTTATCCATGTTAGATAAATTATCTATTTTTGAATGAATAAATTAAAAACAACTATGAAAAGATTATTGTTTACACTATTTGCATTAACGTTTTTTGCCGCTGCCCAAGCTGGAGAAAAAGCTCCTAAAGGAAAAAAGCAAAAGTTAGAAAAAGGAATGTACGCTGAATTTACAACTTCGAAAGGAGTGATTCTTATTCAGTTAGAATTTGAAAAAACACCTATGACTGTTGCGAATTTCGTAGGGTTAGCTGAAGGAAAATTTACAGTTGAAGATTCAATAAAATACACATCATCATTTTACAACGGACTAAAATTTCACCGTGTTATACCAGACTTTATGATCCAAGGTGGAGATCCTGAAGGAAATGGTTCGGGTGGACCAAAACACCGTTTTTTCGATGAAATTGATGCTTCCTTAAAGCATATCGGACCTGGAATCTTGTCTATGGCAAACTCAGGACCAAATACCAACGGTAGTCAATTCTTTATCACACATAAAGAAACTCCTTGGTTGGATGGAAAACATACTGTTTTCGGTCATGTAATTTCAGGACAGGACGTTGTAAATGCGATAACACAAGACGATGTAATGACCACTGTTAAAATCATCCGTGTTGGAAAAATTGCAAAAAAATGGAATGCTACAGAACAATTTGCGGCCGTATATAATAAGTTAAAAATTGCTGATAAAGAGGCAAAAGCTGAAATGGCAAAAATTGCTGCTATGTCACAAGATGAATACAGCGCTTTTATGTTAGCTGAAATTCAAAAAATATATCCAAGTGCTAAACAAAGTGCTTCAGGTTTAGTTTACATTATTGAAAATGAAGGAACCGGAGCAAAACCAGCTGAAGGCTCAAAATGTTCAGTACATTACAAAGGAACTTTTAGAAAATCGGGAGATAAATTTGATTCATCTTACGACAGAAATGCGCCAATGGACTTTCAATACAAGGTTCAGCGAATGGTTCCAGGTTTCGAGGAAGGAATTGGAATGATTGCAAAAGGAGGTAAAGCCAAATTGTTTATTCCTTACTACGCAGCTTATGGAGCACAAGGAAGACCTGGTGCGATTCCTCCATACTCTGATTTAGTATTTGATATTGAAATGGTGAATCTTGAAGAAGGAACTGTGGAACAACACAATGAGCACGATGGTCACGACCATGGTAGTCATGATGGACACAATCACTAAACAAAAAAAACATTTATTTTGAACCATTCGTGAAAACGAATGGTTTTTTTGTTCCTTAATATCCGTTGAAACAAACGGATGGCTTACCTAAACGAAAGGTAATCATCATTCCGGAAAAGACATACCAATCTTTCGTAGAAGAATTCCCTCGGTTTCCATATGCATTGCCCGAACGATTTGAAAGTGCCGCAGAAATTGGGCCGTTTTCAGCAGCCAATACTGCAGGATCCGCATAACTTTCTGAACCTACATCATCTAAATAATCAGTAAATGTTTTACGAATTCCAATTTCGAAATTTAAACCAACTACTTTACCAAGAGACAACTTAACACCCACGCCTAATGGCAAACATAGTTGCGTTAAACTATAATATCCCTTACTGTTTTCTGACGTTCCCTGTCCTTCTGTTCCAAGCGGTCTCAGTTCAACTTCTTGTCCATTATAATTGGTTTTGGGATTCATTTGAAAAACACCAATTTCAGCCAATAAATAAGCTGTTCCTTTATAGCGGTCATGTCCCAATTGAAAAGGAAAGTAATTGAACTCAACGCCAGCGCCCAATTCGAAAATGGTAGACGAAAAACTTAAATTACGTTGTTTTAAAGACTCAGTTTTAGCACGACCATCGCTTCCTCCAACAAGTCCGTATGTTAAATTTGCCCGAACACTTAATCGTGGATTAACATTATATCTATATAAAACACCTAATGCTAAATGTGTATTTCTGAAGTGCGCAAATTGATTTAAATCTCCGATATAATACGAACCACCAACCATTACTCCCAACTCGGAACGCGATTTTCCATTGTGGAATTGACTGAAAGTTATAAAGCTCCAGCAAACAAATAATATGGCAATGACATTTTTCATTCTCGTCGATTAAACGCAAAAATACCAAGAAAATTGTATTTAAATGAAAGCAGTCACTACATATTCTAGTGACTGCTTTAATATTATTAGAATGAAGGTGCGGAAACCGTTCTGAAAGTTTGAATGGTAATATCAGAAGTTTTAGGATATTTAACTGTGTACCCTATTTCTTTTGCTTGAACTTCCATCGATGGAATTGTCAAGTTCCATTTAACCTCTCCTGTGGTTAAGTCTTGAATACCTTCCGATAATTGATCAACAGTAACCGTAATGTCAGTGCTGTTTGAAATCGGCACTTGATCATACACTTTAATGTTAATCGGAGACGTTCGATTATTTCGTATTGCAATTTCATAGATGTACGAATCTTTCTTCGAATTGCCAATAACTTTCTTCGAACTTAACTCTTTCTTCAATTTCCTCATGACTACAACTTTATTGTCGCGACCGAATGAAAGACTTAAAGTATCCGATACATTGCGCGTATTGATATCTGACATGCCTACGTATACTCCAGCGAAATAGACATTTGTTGGACCAGGAATTAAATCCAAATCTTGCCAACCAACAATATTCGCCATTAAAAATGCTGCTTTATCCAATTTTGGGACTGTTATGTGAGAGAATGTTGCATCCAAATCCATTTCCTTAACGTTTACAGTGTACGGTTTTGCATCCGTAGGACATGAAAACTTATTCTCAATTAAAAATTCAGTAGTTAATTCTGAAATTTCAATTTGCCTCAGTTGCACAGGAGCATTTCCTACAATTTGGTTCTTGCTCAATTCAAGTTTATTAAATGATAATTGCTCATTCATTTTACCTACATCATCCAAGGTATAATAATTGTCATATGCACGCTGATTGGCGATATTAATATTTGATGTTACCTGTTGTCTATAATCCTGCTGAATCGCTTTAGGTGCATAGTATTTTTTATCACTTTTGGAATTAATATAAGATGCTGAATAATAATTCAAATACCATGGTGATAATTCTGGATGTGAAGCGGATAAATTAGGATCACCAGTTGAAAGAGTTAAAGTGACACTGTTCCAATCATTACCAGTATTGTTATATACTTGTGCTTTGTATTTCAAATTAATTTTTTGATTGATATCTATTGCTGACAAGTCGTAAGTTGCTGCCCAACCGCAATCCGAGACTAAGTATTTTAAGGATGCATCAATTGCCTTTGATTCGTCGCTATCAAGTAAAACAACAACCTGATTACTTCGCTGATTTTCGTTATAGTTTAATTCAACAAGTTGAAATCGTAAAGTTTCTATTGTTTCACTTAATCTGCGTTTTTCCTTTTTTAACTTCGTGATCGACTGATTAATCTCCAATGTTCGCTTACGGTAAAACTCACCTGCCTCTTTAATTTGAGCCACTGTAACATTTTGTCCATTACCACCCAAATCTTTATTGGTGTTTAATACGGCCTGTTCAGCCAAATAGGAATCCAAAATGTCTTGGGTGTTTTGATGTGCATCAGTTAAAAACTCCAAAGAATCCTTTAAAACCGATATCTCAGGATTAAACTGCTCTGCTGCCAAAAAATCCATCTCCGTCGAAACTGAAACTAATCTGTATTTGCCATCTCCCATAAACTGAATCGATTGAGGATCTGCGAATGCAGAAATTCCGGTGAAAACCAAACGGTTTCTTCCCTTTTTTAATGTTATTTTCTCATGATGAGCCATTTCACCAGCGGTTAGAAACAACTTTACTTCGTCAACTTCCGTTTTAATAATTTGTTTCTCAACTTTTTGTGCGCTAACGACCGAGGTCATTATCATAAATACTATCCAAATTTGTTTCATTTCTTTTTTATTTCAATGTTTACTCTCTATTACACTCTACTGGTAAAATCGTTCAATGTTAAATTTATAACATTTTGTTATTTAGAAAAAAGGATTACTTTTGTTCCTCAATTTAAGATTAATCTAATGAATAATAACTTACTATTAGAAATTTCCGAGAAATTTGGCACTCCAACTTATGTTTATTCTGCTGAAAAAATTCAGGATCAATACCAAAAACTGTACAACTCGTTTCAACCTTTAAATGTGAAGCTGCATTATGCATTAAAAGCATTGAATAATAGTAATATTTTAAAATTATTAAAACATGAAGGAGCTGGTTTGGACGCTGTTTCTTTGGAAGAAATTCACCTTGGACTACGAGCAGGATTCACACCAGATAAAATTATGTATACACCGAATTGTGTAGCTTTTGATGAAATCAAAGAGGCGGTAAAACTTGGCGTTTTTATCAACTTAGATAATCTTACAATGTTGGAGAAATTCGGTCAAGAATACGGTCATTCGGTAGGATGTTGTATTCGAATTAATCCTCACATTATGGCTGGTGGAAATGCCAACATTTCTGTTGGTCATATCGATTCCAAATTTGGAATTTCTATACATCAAGTCCGTCATATTGAACGCATCGTAGACAATTACAACATGAAAGTTATTGGTTTACACATGCACACAGGAAGTGATATTCTGGACGCGGACGTGTTTTTAAGGGGCGCCGACTTACTTTACGACATTGCATCATTGTTTCCAAATCTTGAATTTATGGATTTTGGAAGTGGGTTTAAAGTTCCATATAAAGAAGGAGACATGCATACCGACATGGCGAAAATTGGGAAAAAAATAACTGAATCATTTGTGAAATTCTGCCAAAGTTATGGTCGTGAATTAGAACTTTGGTTTGAACCAGGAAAATATATTGTAAGTGAAGCTGGTAAATTATTAGTAAAAACGAATGTTGTAAAACAAACAACTTCTACTGTATTTGTTGGGGTTAACAGTGGACAGAATCATTTACTTCGTCCTGTTTTATATAATGCATACCATAGAATTGAAAATATTTCGAATCTAGATGGCGAACAAAAACTATATTCTATTGTTGGAAATATATGCGAGAGTGACACTTTAGGATATGATCGATTTCTTTCAGAGGTGAAAGAAGGAGATATTCTTAGTATTGCCAACGCAGGTGCTTACGGTTTTTCTATGAGTAATCAATACAATGCCAGATTACGTCCAGCGGAAGTATTGATCTATCAAAACAAAGCACACTTGATTCGTAAAAGAGAAGAATTAGAAGATATTTTTCGAAATGAAGTTCAATTAGAACTTTTTACGAAAGAAGTTGAAATAGAATAAATAAGGGAAATTACAACTTTATAGAACTCGCTCGTTGTAAAAATCGATCCAAGTTTTCATTTTCTACCAAATCATCTGCACCCAAAATTAAAATGGTTTTGCATTTAAAGTTTCGCATCCAATTCTGAAAATTAGAAACCGCAACTTGCAAGGTTCCATTTATATCAACTTTTTGAGTTGGAAAATGTTTCATATCAAAAAAAGCGTGAATCTCTTCAACATCTTTCTCAATATTTTGATTTTCATTGATTAGCAATAAACCATCCGTTACAATATCTTCAGATTTAAAATCATAAAATTCAGTTTGAATTCCCATTGAGGAAGCCCATTCTGACATGCGTGTAGAGAAGGTAGTGTCTGACTTTAAATATATGGTTTCTAAACTCATAACTAAACTGCTTTTTTTTAAGCGAGCGCAAATATAGTGCTTTCAGCCAAATAATCGAGTTTTTAACTATAAAACTCAGAGTAATTCTTCTATTCGCTCTGTTGGTCTAGCTATAACGGCTTTATTGTTTTTAATTACAATTGGTCGTTCAATTAATTTCGGAAATCGAATCATTGCATCAATCCATTCCTTATTCGTTAATTTTTTTCCTTTAAAATTATTCTTAAAATCAGGCTCACCTTTTCGAATTAATTCCTCAGGACTAATTCCCAACATTTCAATCAATGATGCTAACTCATTTTTTGTTGGTATATCCTTTAAATATTCTACGATCTCATACTCAATTTTCTTGTCATCTAAATATGCTAAAGCACATCTACTTTTCGAACATCGTGAATTGTGATACACTTTTATTTCATTTCCCATTATTAACCTCCGTACATCATTAAAAATGCCTTTAAAAATTTATTTAAATCTCCATCCATTACAGCGTCAACGTTCCCAGTTTCGTGTCCCGTCCTAACATCTTTGACTAATTTATATGGATGCATCACATAATTTCGGATTTGAGATCCCCATTCTATTTTTTTCTTATTCGCCTCAATTTCTTCTCTAGCTTCCATTCTTGCTCGATACTCCAATTCATACAATTGTGATTTCAACAATTGCATTGCCTTTTCCTTGTTACCTAATTGAGAACGCCCTTCTGAATTTTCAATAATAATTCCCGTTGGCGCATGTCGCAAACGAACAGCCGTTTCAACTTTATTTACATTTTGACCTCCTGCACCACCAGACCTAAACGTTTCCCAAGAAATATCGGCAGGATTGACATGTATTTCAATTGTATCATCAACTAACGGATATACATAAACTGAAACAAAAGAAGTGTGGCGTTTCGCATTAGAATCGAAAGGTGAGATTCGAACCAAACGATGCACTCCATTTTCACCTTTTAAATAGCCGAATGCAAATTCCCCATCTATTTCCATTGTCACTGTTTTAACACCAGCAACATCACCAGATTGATAATTCAATTCTTTCACTTTATAGCCGTTCTTTTGCGCCCACATTGTATACATACGCATCAACATGGAAGCCCAATCACAACTTTCAGTACCACCAGCTCCAGCCGTTATTTGAAGAACAGCACTTAAACTATCTTCTTCGCTCGAAAGCATATTCTTTAACTCGAGCTCTTCAACTTTTTCACTTAACGATTCAAACTGTCTATCAACTTCATCTTCATCACCTTCCCCTTCCTTTGCAAATTCATATAATACTTCTACATCTTCATATTCAGACTTTAATACATCAAATGCTTCTATCCAATACTTCAACGACCGAATTGATTTCATATGAAGCTCTGCTTTTTTAGAATCATTCCAAAATTCAGGATCCTGCGTTTTCAACTCTTCCTCAGATAGTTGTGATCGCTTTTCATTTATTTTCAAATAGTCTTCAATCGCACTAATACGCTTTTGAATAACTTTTAATTGTTCTTGGTTTATCATCGGTTGCAAATTTAGTTAAAAAGTAGCGTAAAAATGTTCAGAACAATTTTGAATTTACGCATTGTTACGAACGGAAAAATTTTACATTTGCCTTCTAAAATCTTATAAAATGAATATACCAGGAAATCTTAAATACACTAAAGATCATGAATGGGTAAGTGTAGACGGTAACATCGCTACAGTTGGAATTACTGATTTTGCGCAAGGAGAATTAGGCGATATCGTTTATGTTGAAGTTGAAACAGAAGGAGAAACATTGGATAACGAAGAAGTTTTCGGATCTGTTGAAGCAGTAAAAACTGTTTCTGATTTGTTTATGCCACTTTCGGGAGAAATAACTGAGTTCAATTCTGAATTGGAAGCAAATCCCGAGCTTGTAAACTCTGACCCATACGGGAAAGGATGGATGATCAAGATTGAGATTTCTGATGCAAGCGAATTAGATGCACTTTTAGATGCAGTTGCCTACACTGATTTAGTAGGATAATTGTTTTGAATTTTCGGATTGTTCTTCTTGGTGTTGCATGGCTTTTTGTAATGGCATTATTGTTCTTTACATCAAATCAAAATTCACAGGTGTATTATTTTGATGTAATACCATCACGATCTTTGATACATGGATTGTTGATGTGGGGATTTGTTCACATATGGATAGCAGCGTTGAAAAAACAATTGAAACATGAATTTTTAAAAAGAAATGCGTTCACCATCGTTTTTAGCTCCGCGTTGGTAATAGCAGTAGTTTCAGAACTGGCAATATTTGGATGTAAACTTTCGAATTGTTTTAGCTTTTGGAACTTAATTTTTGATATATTAGGGGCTTGTATAGGAATTATTAGCTTTCGTATACTGTACTCTCAATGTTATTGAGTAAATGGTATATTTTTTGTTGATATAAATTTATATATTTACAAACTAATTCAACTAAAATGGAATTAAAGAAAAGTAACGACGCAAGTATTGAAAAATTAAGAGGTCCAATCATCTTGATGGGACTACTTTTTGTTGGTAGTATAGTTTTGGCTTCTTTTTCATACACAGTAGAAACAGAACGTGAAGGAAAAGGAAAAGTAGCGGAAAATGTTGCAGATGTGCAATTTGTGCAGGATGCGAAGCCAGAAGACACACCGCCACCGCCACCACCTCAAGTTGATGCACCACCTCCTGTTTCTGAAGAAATTAAAGAGGAAGAAAATACAGAAGTTGAGCCAGTTGCGGCTATTCCTATTCCTCCTCCAGTAAAAATTGGACCAGTTGAAGAGGTGAAAGTTGAGGAAGAAATTATTGATTTCCCAGATGTTGAAGCATCTTTCCCTGGTGGAGCGGCAGCAATGCAGAAATGGATTGCTGAACATGTAAATTACCCGCAAACGGCTATCGAAATGAATGAGCAAGGACGTGTTTACTTGTCATTTGTTGTTGAGTCTGATGGTTCTATTTCGAACATCGCTGTAGAAAGAGGTGTAAGTAACGACTTAGATAAGGAAGCAAAACGTTTGTTACGTCAAATGCCAAAATGGTCCCCAGGTGAGGCAAAAGGTAAAAAAGCAAGAACACGTTGTCGTTTACCAATCAACTTTACGTTGAACTAAACGAACACCAGAATATTTAAAACGCCTACTTTTAGTGGGCGTTTTTTTTTGGCACATGATTTGGTTTACAATCAATGAAATTTAAACCCTACACATCATGGAAGCAAAAAAAACAAACAAAGCAAACATCGAGAAAGCAAGAGGTCCAATCACTGCAATTGGATTACTATTTATTGGAAGTTTAGTACTAGCCTCTTTCTCCTTTACAAATGGAATTGAACGAGATTTAAGAACTAAATCCGCTGAAAATTCTGCCGAAATTCAATATATAGAGGAAACTGTTAAACCAGAAGTCGAACCGCCAACAATTGAGCAACCTCAACTTTTACTTCCTCCAGATCAGAATATTATTATTGACAGTAATTCACAGGACATTCCAGACTCTAGAATAATTGTCATTCTTCCTCCTGATATAAAAATTGGAAATAAAGATGTTGTGATTGAAGATGATATCATCGATTTCCCAGATGTAGAAGCCTCTTTTCTAGGAGGAGCTGCGGCAATGCAGCGATGGATTGCCGAAAACGTTAATTACCCTCAAACTTCGATTGAAATGAATGAACAAGGAAAAGTTTATCTTTCTTTTGTTGTAGAAGCCGATGGTTCTATATCAAACATTGCAGTTGAACGAGGTGTAAGTCAAGACTTGGACAAAGAAGCAAAGCGATTAATTCGAAAAATGCCAAATTGGGAGCCAGGAGAGGCGAAAGGTAAAAAGGCGAGAACACGTTGTCGTTTACCTATCAACTTTACCTTAAATTAAGCTACAGAACTAATTGTAAAAAGAAAAGCGGAAATAAAATTTCCGCTTTTCTTTTTAATTCACTTCATCAGTAACTCGAGCTTGCTCCCCCAACATTCTCTATCGGGTGCCAAGTCGTTTTTAACTCTTGAAAATCAGTAATAAAATAGAGGTTTTGCGAACTTTCCTTGTTCCAATCTTCATCATAAGAGTGAATCCTCTTTAAGTTCAACGCTCCACTTTCTTCCAACTCTTTTATTATTTCAGTTTCCTTCCCTGAATAGAAAATGGCATTCACATCCATATGCGTTGTTAATGGAGAGATTAATTCTGTTCTTTTCCCCGTCAAAATATTGACGACCCCACCTGGAACATCCGAAGAGTTAATTACTTCGGCGAACGTAATTGCACAAAGCGGTAATTTCTCAGATGCTAAAACAACACACGTATTTCCACCTGCAATAACAGGCGCGATACTTGAAACTAAACCAATTAAAGACGAGTTTGCATCAGCTATTATTCCAACAATTCCTGTTGGTTCTTGCACAGAAAAATTAAAGTGTGAAGAAGAAACAGGATTAACTGAACTTTGAATTTGCTTATACTTATCACACCATCCTGCGTAATAAACCAAGCGATCGATTGTCAATTCCACTTCTTGTTTTGCTGCCTTTTGGGAAACACCTTGAACAATCAACTCATCTATAAATTGAGCCTTTCTTCCTTCTAACATTTCAGCAATTCGATACAGTATTTGACTCCTGTTAAAATCAGCCCTTTCCGACCAATCTCCATACGCCTTACGTGCAGCCACTACAGCGTTTCTCACATCTTTTCTTGAGGACAAACATATATTCCCTAACAGTTCACCTTTCGGATTTTTAGGCGAGTAATATCGTCCGGATTCAGTACGAGGAAATTTTCCCCCTATGTAAATCTTATATGTTTTTAGAATTTCCAATCGTTCCATTGTTATTTTAATTTAACGTAAGCACTTAAGCCGTGCATTCCACCTTCTCTGCCGTATCCACTTTCTTTAAACCCACCGAACGGTGAAGCTGGATCAAACTTATTATATGTATTTGCCCAAACAACTCCTGCATTTAATTTACTGGTTAAGTTAAAAACGCGAGAACCTTTGTCAGACCAAACTCCAGCAGCTAATCCAAAAGGGGAATTATTCGCTTTTTGAATTACCTCATCAACAGTTCTAAACGTTTGAATTGTTAAAACTGGACCGAAAATTTCTTCTTGTGCAATTGTACTTGATTGTGCCACACCAGTGAAGATAGTTGGAGGGCAGAAATAACCATTTTTGGGAATCTCACATGAAGCCTGATACATTTCAGCCCCTTCATTGATTCCTATTTTTATGTACTTGTTAATTGTATCCAACTGCTCTTTGGAATTAATTGCTCCAACATCAGTATTTTTATCTAATGGATTTCCAATTATCAAGCTATCCATTCTTCTTTTTAATTTTTTAATCACTACATCAGCAACTCCTTCTTGCACAAAAAGCCTTGACCCCGCGCAACAAACGTGACCTTGGTTAAAGAAGATACCATTAATTATCCCTTCAACTGCTTGATCGATAGGTGCGTCATCCATGATAATATTGGCAGATTTACCGCCCAATTCAAGTGTTGCTTTTTTCCCTGTTCCAGCTATCGCTTTTTGGATAATTTTACCGACAGCTGTTGATCCAGTGAAAGCCACTTTATTAATGTCTTCATGATTTACAATTGCAGCACCAGTATCACCGTATCCGGTCACAATATTTACAACACCTGCTGGCAGACCAGAATCTCTAATAATTTCAGCCAATTTCATTGCAGTTAGCGATGTGGTTTCGGCTGGTTTTAACACAACCGTATTACCTGCTGCAAGGGCTGGTGCAATTTTCCAAGCTGCCATCAACAAAGGAAAATTCCAAGGAATAATTTGTCCCGCAACACCCAAAGATTCCACTTTTCGATTTGGAAAGGCATACTCCAATTTATCAGCCCATCCTGCATAATAAAAGAAATGGTTGCATGCCAAAGGAATATCAATATCCCTAGATTCGCGAATTGTTTTACCCGCATCCAAAGTTTCAATGACTGCTAATTCACGCGCACGTTCTTGCATAAGGCGAGCAATACGATAAATGTACTTTCCTCTTTCCTTTCCCGATAATTTAGACCAAACTTCGTTATATGCTTTTCTTGCCGCTTTAACTGCATTATCGACATCTTTCTCGTTTGCATAAGCTATACTCGACAACACTTCGTTTGTTGCTGGGTTAACAGTGTTGAAGTAATTTCCAGAAGATGGTTTTACAAATTTTCCATCAATAAATAATTCGTATTTTTCTTTTACTTCTATATGGGAAGTGCTTTCCAAAGAAGGAGCATAATCCCAATTAATTTCTTTTATTTTTTTTGCCATCTTTTAATCGATTGAAAAGTAATTTGATGATTGATATACGCCAGTTTCAGCTTTCAATATTTGCATTAGAACATCATTCGCTAAACTACTTGCTCCAAAGCGAAACCACTCGTTTGTTAACCAATCGTTTCCTAATACTTCTTTTACCATTACAAGGTTATGCAAGGCCAACTTAGAGTTTGAAATTCCACCTGCTGGCTTCATTCCAATTTGAATGCCGGTTGCATCATTGAAGTCTCTTATTGCTTCAAGCATTGTATATGTAACTTGCATTGTAGCAGCTGGTTGAATTTTTCCCGTGGATGTTTTAATAAAATCAGCTCCGGCATACATTGCAATATCACTTGCCTTTCTAACATTATCAAGTGTAACCAATTCACCAGTTTCCAATATCACTTTTAATCTTGCCTTTCCACACGCTTCTTTCACTGCTGCAATTTCATCAAACACGAAATTATATTCTCCAGAAAGAAATTTACCTCTTGAAATAACCATATCAATCTCATCTGCACCTTCTTCAACCGCAAATTTTGTATCGATTAGCTTAACCTCAAGTGGAGCCTGACCACTAGGGAATGCAGTTGAAACTGAAGCTACTTTTACCGTTGAATTGATAACTTCCTTTTTAGCTACTCCAACCATGGAAGGATACACGCAAACAGCTGCCACTGTAGGAAGACCGTCATAAACATCGTGTAAATGCATTGCTTTATAACACATTTGACGCACTTTGTTAGGCGTATCTTTTCCTTCTAAAGTTGTTAAATCAATCATATTCAAAGCCATTTTCAAGGCCTGCATTTTTGATTCTGATTTAATGCTTCGAGTTTGAAATCTTGCAACTCTTTCTTCTACTCCAACTTTATCTATCCTAGGTGAAAGGGTAAAGTCAGGAATTAAATAATTAGACATCTTTTTTTTGTCTTGCATTTACACTCAATTTAATAAGCAAATATAACAACATAATGGCGCAAAAAAAAAGCTCCAAATTGGAGCTTTTCACTTTTCTAGTTTGTTTACAACTGTCCATCAGAATGGTATACACCTTTCTTAAAGACTTTTACTTTAAGTAAGATTCCATCTGAATCATATTCATAAACTTTTCCATCCCACAAGCGGCCATTTCTAAAGTCACCATCTTGCCAAATTTCATCATTATCGTTATACACTTTATTGTATCCATTTGTTTGGAAACGTGTTCCCTTCGTTCTTGGATTAGTAACTCGTGGAGCAGCCTCTTTAGACACACCTGGGTCAACAACATTAACAATCGGATTTTTCATTTCTCGTTGTTCGCTTCTTTCAATTGAACCATCCGCCGAGTAATAAATAATTTCTTTAATATCACCATTTTCATAGTAGCGAGTGGCTTTTCCAGTTGGAATTCCGTTTTGTGATTCAAATACGAATTCTTCTTGACCATTAGGATAATAGTATTTAACTACACCTTGTTCCTTTCCTGAATCATTAAAATCTGCCTCATATTCTAAGACACCGTTTTCATGGAAACGTTTTAATGAATCGGAATACTTGTTTCTTTCGAAACTACCAATTTCACGTATTGTTCCGTCAGGATATAATTTCGTGTATTTTCCGCTTGGTCGGTTATTGTGATATTCACCTTTAAGCTTAGGAGTAACTCCGTCATTGTGATACTTGATCCAAACTCCTTCTTTTCTGTCGTCTAAATAAGGTCCTTCTTCAATTTTTCCATTAACTGGAAAACCTGATTCTGGTCTATCTTTTCCAAGATAAATCCATTTACCTTGTTTACGACCTTGACTGTCCACTTTATTCGTCTCCCCACCTTGATCATCCGTCGCTAAAAGAAGCGAAGGCGATACAAATCCAAGAAGCATGATAAACAATATTTTCTTTAATATCATCTTACCTTTAGTTTTAAAAGTTTTTGAGTGTTCACAGTTCTAATCGAAAGTACATATTTGATTCTGTTAATCAAAATAAATTCGGCAAACTTTACTTTTTTATCGACCAATTTTAATTTAAGGACTGTTAATATATTAACATTAATTGTTATTTTGCTCCAGCAAACTAACATTGACATTTTTTAACATGATATCAACCAGCGACTTAGTGTCAAATTGTTCTTTCCATCCCCAATCATTTCTTGCGGCTGAATCATCAATTGAATCTGGCCAGCTGTCCGCAATTTTTTGTCGAAAATCAGGCGAATATTGGATTCTAAACTCCGGTAGAATCAATTTTATCTCCTCCGCCAATTCTTTTGGAGTAAAACTGCATCCAGATAAGTTGTAAGAAGATCGTATTTTAACCTTTTCTTTTGGAGCTTCCATTAACTCCAATGTCGCTCTAATTGCATCTTCCATAAACATCATTGGAAGTGCAGTATCTTCATTTAGAAAGCAATTAAAATCATTACCCAATTTGGCTTGATAAAAAATATCAACTGCATAATCTGTTGTTCCTCCACCTGGCAAACTCGTATATGAAATTAAACCTGGATAACGAATGCTTCTGACATCTACTCCATAATTATTAAAGTAATATTCACACCATCTTTCTCCCGATTGTTTGGAGATTCCATAAACTGTTGATGGCTCCATAATAGTCATTTGTGGAGTATTCACTTTAGGCGTTGTTGGACCAAAAACTGCAATTGAACTAGGCCAAAATATTTTATCAATATGACCTTCTTTAGCGAGATCTAAAATAGTAAAAAGACCTTCCATGTTTAATTCCCATGCAAAAGCAGGATTTTTCTCAGCAGTTGCACTTAACAAAGCCGCTAATAAATAAACTTCCTTAATGGAATTATCTATTATAAAGCTACGAACGGCATCTCTATTTAAAATATCCATCTTAGTATATGGTCCACCAGCCAATTTTTCTGGACAATGGTCATGTAGATCAGCTGCAATAACATTTTCGCTTCCTTTCAACCCTCTTAAACCCAACACTAATTCTGTTCCTATTTGCCCACAGGCTCCAATTACAATTGTCTTTTTCATATAGATGTCTTCTCGTACAAATAGAAATATTATTTAGTGAAATTCCTAAAAGAAATTGAAAATTTTCATCGTTATTCTTAATTTCATGACAACTATCAGTTTTTATTCGTTCTATGGGGAGTATTTTTGTGGTTCAGCAATTAGAACATTAACTAAATATAAAGCGATATGCCTTTTTATCATAAACTTGGAATTATACCACCAAAACGACATACTGTTTTCCGAAAGAAAAATGGTGAATTGTACCACGAACAATTGTTTGGCACAATTGGGTTCGATGGAATGTCAACTTTAATGTATCATGTTGAACCTCCTACAATTGTGAAAGAGTTTGTTGGTAAAGTTGATATAAATCCGGAAATAGCGCATGACAAACAGCTTCAAATGAGAAGTTTTAACGGGTTCAAAGTTGCTCCCAAAGATGATTATTTAGAAAGCCGCGTGCCGGTTTTAGTGAATAGCGATTGTCACATTGTACTATCATCACCAAAGAAATCATTGCGCGATTATTTTTATAAAAATGCTGATTGCGACGAGGTTATTTTCATTCACGAAGGAAGTGGAACCTTACGTACACAACTCGGAAATATTCCTTTTAAATACGGCGATTACTTAGTAGTTCCAAGAGGAATTATTTATCAAATTGACTTTGACACTGAACAAAATCGATTGTTTATTATTGAATCGCATCATCCAATTTACACTCCAAAAAGATATAGAAATTGGTTTGGACAGTTACTTGAACATTCACCTTTTTGCGAGCGTGATTTCAGAGGGCCTTCTGAATTGGAAACACACAATGAAAAAGGAGATTTCCTGGTAAAAACAAAAAAAGAAGGCATTTTATATTCATACACCTATGCATCACATCCGTTTGACGTTGTTGGATGGGATGGGTTTAATTATCCTTACGCCTTTTCAATTCACGATTTTGAGCCGATAACTGGTAGAATTCATCAACCACCTCCTGTTCATCAAACATTTGAAACCAATGCATTTGTTATATGCTCATTCGTTCCAAGGTTATACGATTATCACCCAGATGCAATTCCGGCTCCATATAATCACAGCAACATCGATTCTGATGAATTACTTTATTATGTTGATGGAGATTTTATGAGTAGAAACAATATTGAAAAAGGTCAATTAACGCTTCATCCAGGTGGAATTCCTCATGGACCTCATCCGGGAGCATACGAAAGAAGTATTGGCAAAAAATCTACTGAAGAATTGGCAGTAATGGTCGACACTTTTAAACCTTTAAAATTAACAAAACAAGCGATGGAACTTGAGATTGCAGATTATTATCAATCTTGGTTACACGACTAATTAAAACTATTAATACTTTAAATTAAATTAAATGTCAGAAAAAACGTCACCAAAGAACGTAGAATACGGTTTGGAAAAAATATTTGAAGGAGCACAAGACTTCTTACCTCTTCTGGGAACAGATTACGTTGAATTTTATGTAGGTAATGCGAAACAAGCAGCTCATTTCTATAAAACTGCTTTTGGTTTTCAATCTCATGCATACGCAGGATTAGAGACTGGCATGAGAGATCGCGCTTCATACGTGCTAAAACAAGATAAAATCCGCATCGTTTTAACGACAGCTTTAAACAGCGATTCACCAATTGGAGAACATGTAAAAAAACACGGAGATGGAGTGAAAATTGTTGCTTTATGGGTTGACAACGCACGAAGTGCATATGAAGAAACTATAAAGCGTGGAGCTAAATCTTACATGGAGCCAACAGTTGAAACTGATGAGCATGGTGAAGTTGTTCGAGCAGGTATTTATACCTATGGCGAAACGGTTCACATGTTTGTTGAGCGTAAAAATTACAAGGGAGAATTTCTTCCAGGTTACCAAAAATGGGAGTCGGATTACAATCCAGCGCCAACAGGATTAAAGTTTATCGACCATATGGTAGGTAATGTTGGATGGAACGAAATGAATACTTGGGTTAAATGGTACGAAGATGTAATGGGATTCGTTAACTTCTTATCGTTTGATGATAAACAAATACACACGGAATATTCTGCATTAATGTCGAAAGTAATGTCGAATGGAAATGGGAGAATTAAATTCCCAATTAACGAACCGGCAGAAGGTAAAAAACGTTCTCAAATTGAAGAGTACTTGGATTTCTATGAAGGACCTGGGGTACAACATATTGCTGTTGCAACAGATGATATTATAAAAACGGTTGCCGATTTAAGAAGTCGTGGTATAGAATTCTTGTCCACACCTCCTGAAGAATACTATAAGGCAGTTCCACTTCGTTTAGAAGCGCACAACCATGAATTACAGGAAGACATTGAGAAATTAATGGCTCTTGGAATTATGATTGACGCAGATGAAGAAGGTTATTTGTTGCAAATCTTCACAAAGCCTTTGGAAGATCGTCCAACTTTGTTTTTTGAAATCATTCAACGTATGGGAGCTCGAGGTTTTGGAGCAGGAAACTTTAAGGCTCTTTTTGAATCAATTGAAAGAGAGCAAGAGAAAAGAGGAACACTCTAGATCTTTAATGAATTAAAATTGGATCCCGATAAGCTGTTATCGGGATTTTTTTTTGATAGATGAACATGACGCTTCTGCAGATACCATTCACCGAAAAATAGATACACTTCACCGAATTGTTCTTTTAATCTCGAAACTGTCGCATTACATTTGATTCAACAAAACAACTAATTATGGAAAGAAGAAACAAACGAATACCACTGCGTCATCAGAAATCAAAAGTTTTAGCAGGAACGTTATTAATACTATTTGGTGTGGTTTTTTTAGCCGAAAGAATGGGAGCGGCAATACCAAAATGGCTTATTTCATGGGAAACAGCACTTATTGCAATAGGTTTTGTGACTCTTTATAAGCACTATTGGAAAAAAATATGGGGTTATACATTAATTATTGTTGGCGGTGTATTTCTATTTAAAGATATTTTCCCTGGAAGAATCGATGATGGTTTAATCTTTCCGTTAATGATTATTCTGTTCGGGATTGTGACTATTTCAAAAGGAACTAATTTATTTCAAAAAAAAAAGTTCAGCGGACATGACGTAATGTTTGAAGAGGTTGAAGACATTTCTTCGGATGATTTCATTTCTACCTCAACCTATTTTGGAGGTGTTAAAAAGAACGTAGTGAGCAAAACATTTAAAGGAGGTGACTTTACAACTGCTTTTGGAGGAATTGAATTGAACTTAACAAAAGCGGATATGGAGAAGCCAATTAATATAAACTCTTCAACTGCTTTTGGCGAATTAAAACTTATTGTACCTGCCAATTGGCGCGTGGAATCTCAAGTAACCTGTATTTTTGGAGCGGTTGAAGATAAACGTTCTACAATAAACAATATCGAACAAGAAAACATTAGAGTACTTACATTGACAGGGACATGTTTTATGGCAGGAGTAAAAATAATTAGCTATTAGAATGTCGAAATCAATCATTTCTATGAAACAAGGTCCAGTGATTATTCTAATTGCTGGATTTTGCGTGATATATTATTTATTTATGGATGGCATCGGGCTTTCAAACCTAAATGCAGGAATTGACATGCTTTCGTTATTGTTAATGCTTCTAGTTGCCAATCAGTTAATCTCAACAATTCAACGCTTTTTTCATGCCAATTCACCATTAAACATTGCCAACATTAGTGCTATAGTTCTCTTTTCCTCAATTGTGCTATTGGTAAATCATTACAGTTCAATGATGCTTTTTTCAGGTGATAAATATGAAATTCACATTCTGCGTTATGCATTTATTCCAAAAGCGTTGTTTATTCTTTTTTTGCTTTCCATACTCCTCATTTTTTATTGGTCGCAAAAACAAAAAATGGAAATTGATGAAGCCAATAAGCGACAAATTGAAAAAGAAAGAGATTCAATTAAAATCCAATTGAACAGTTTACAACAACAATTTCAACCTCATTTTCTATTCAACAGCTTAAATTCTATTAATGCATTAACCCTAAGCAATCCCGAGGAAGCACAAAAAATGGTTCATTTATTGTCTGAATTTATGCGTGGTTCCATTCAAGAAAACCAGAGTGAACTCGTTACTTTAGAAGAAGAAATTAAACATTTAAAACTGTATACGGATATCGAAAAAGTACGATTTGGAGATCGATTAATCGTAAACTATACCATTCCAGATGAATTATTCGGCCTTAAACTACCTCATCTTATTCTTCAGCCGTTAATTGAAAACGCTGTTAAATACGGTCTTTATGGAAACGTTGATAATGTTTCTATTGATATTAAGGCAGAATTTGAAAACAAACAACTTCTTATTTCAATGAGCAACCCTTTTGACCCATTAACAAGCTCATCTGCTAAAGGAACAGGATATGGATTAGTGTCTATTGAGAAAAAAATGCAGATATTGTATCATCAATATAATTTGATGACAATTCAAAAAACTGAAGATTTGTTCACAATTCAATTAAGCATACCACAAGAATGAAAAAGGTTATTATAATAGATGATGAACCATTAGCAAGATCAATCGTTCGTGCTTATTTAGCAAATTGCGCCGAAATAGAAATAGTAGCAGATTGCAACAATGGATTTGAAGGAGTTAAATCCATCGATGAACATCAACCCGATTTAATTTTTCTTGACATTCAAATGCCAAAAATCAATGGTTTTGAAATGTTGGAACTTATAGATTCGAATCCAGCAGTAATATTTACCACTGCATTTGATGAGTATGCATTGAAAGCCTTTGAAGCGTCCGCGATTGATTATTTGTTAAAACCTTTTTCAAAAGAACGCTTTGATTTGGCATTTAACAAGTGGAAATTAAGCGAGTCAAATTCTTCAACTTCTTCTGTAATAAATGAAATTGCGCACAAACAACCAGATGAAAAATTACGTATTGTAGTTAAAGATGGAGGAACAATTCATATTATACCAACCTCCGATGTTTTATACCTAGAAGCGTATGATGATTATGTAAAGATCTATACCGCTGAAAAATACTATTTGAAGAAAAAAACGTTAACCTTTTACGAGAAATCTCTATCCTCGAAGGATTTTCTGAGAATTCATCGATCTTACATCATCAATGTTAATTTTTTAACCAGAATTGACTCATTTGAAAAAAACAGCTACCACGCCACCCTCACCAATCAAGCAAAAATTCCAATTAGTCGCAATTCATACGCACAATTGAAAGAATCGTTAGGTCTTTAATATGATGGAAATCATGAAATGGGCTTCATTTTTTACGTAATTTTGAACAAATCATTTAATTTTAAACAATGACCAGAGAAGAATTACTAAAAGCAATAGATGAAAAGTACGAAGCAATGGGCCAAAATCCGGACGTACATTTGTCGGGACTGTTACACGCCGAACCAATAACTTATTGGGATTACATTCAGGTAGATGCACTTTTAGGACTTCAAGCTCAACGAACGGTTTTAAAAGATGAGATGGTATTTATTATGTACCACCAAATCAACGAAATATTGTTTAAAATGATTCTTTGGGAAATTGATCAAGTATCTCATGAAGATCCAATTTCAACTGAAAAATTTTCGAAGCATTTAGACCGTGTAAGTCGTTATTTTGACATGCTATCGAATTCATTTACCATTATGGGTGATGGAATGGATGTAGATCAATACATGAAATTCAGAGATACATTAACTCCAGCAAGTGGATTTCAAAGTGCACAATACCGCAAAATTGAATTTGCATCAACAGAATTAATCAATTTAATTGATTTTAGATTCAGAAAAACGATTGACAGAAATACACCATACACGCATGCATATGACCATTTGTACTGGCAGGCTGCAGGTATAGATCATAAAACTGGCAAACGAAATAAACTAGTGGTCAATTTTGACAAGCGCTATAAGGTTGAGTTTCTAAGCTTCATGGAAGAATACAATACAATCAACCTTTGGACTAAATTTAAGTCACTTCCAGAAGCAGATCAAAAGAATGTACAGCTTGTGAACGCTATGCGCCACTATGACCATACAGTGAACGTAAAATGGGTGATGCATCATTTAAATGCAGCAAAAAAATACCTTAACAGTGGTGAAACAAGTGCCGAGGCGACAGGAGGAAGTGAATGGCAAAAATACATGCATCCACGTTACCAACGTCGTATATTCTTTCCGGAATTATGGACAGAAAATGAACTAGAGAATTGGGGAATTGACAATATTGAAGACCATTTAATTTTGGACGTGGTAGTCTAATAAAAAAGGTTTCTCACAATGAGAAACCTTTTTTATTTTAGATGTATTTAATTCGCTAAACGTCCAAGTTACGATTATTGTCGTTTAAGTCTTCTGCACTTTTTAATACAGCTTCCTTCATGTCTTCCATGTACTCCAATAATTGTCCCTGAACTTGATCATTCATCGCTCCAATAATTTTAACCGCTAAAATTCCAGCATTTTTTGCTCCATTTAACGCAACTGTTGCCACTGGAATACCATTTGGCATTTGTAGAATAGATAAAATACTATCCCAACCATCTATCGAGTTTGCCGATTTAATAGGAACACCAATTACCGGTAATGCTGTTAATGAAGCAGTCATTCCTGGTAAATGAGCTGCTCCTCCAGCTCCTGCAATAATTACATTCACTCCTCGTTTATGTGCGTTTCGTGCATAATCTACCATTAAATCTGGTGTTCTGTGTGCCGAAACGATATTCATTTCAAAGGCGATATTAAACTCTTTTAAAATATTTGCCGCTTCCTGCATAATCGGTAAATCCGAAATGCTCCCCATAATTATTCCAACTTTTGCCATTTCTTATCTGTTTGTTCTTAAATTCTATACTAAAATACCAATTCCATTTTGACTGAACTTCAATTGATCATGAAAATCAATCATAAAGCAAATATTTCTTTCTCTTTTCCTTAAACGCACTCAAGCCTGGTTCCCATGATGCGCGAATTTCCTGTTCACTCTTTCCTTGTTTCAATTGCTCAATTAAAACATCATTACCAGAAAGCAGGTTAAAGAAGTTGTCTCGATCAATGAATAACTTACCATTCAATTGCTTATTCGCGTTTACTAAAAAACTAAAGTCCAATTTGTACATGCGCTGGTAAATTGAATCAGTTAAATGATAGCCGTTGCATCTCTTTCCTTCTTGTTTCGGATCTTTAGACCCAAATCCTGACTTTGGTGTGTACACAAAATCGGTCTCAGGGAAATCTGGGTGACCATAAACCTCAAATGGAAAATCAGTTCCTCTTCCAACCGAGACGGTTGTTGCCTCCAATAAACAAAGACTTGGATACAATTGGATGGACAAATCCGAACGTAAATTTGGTGACGGTGGAACAGGCAATGAATACGGCATATTATGCGTGTAACCTTCGCAAGGAATTACGGTTAAATCACATTTTAGATTCTCGCCAAGCCATCCTTCACCATTAATCATTTGAGCATATTCGGCAATTGTCATTCCATGAACAATTGGAATAGGATGCATGCCAACAAAAGATGAGAATTTCATGTCCAGAATTGGTCCATCAACATAATGCCCATTTGGATTTGGACGATCCAACACCATAAGTGAGATATTGTTCTCTGCACATGCCTGCATCACATAGTGCAAGGTAGAAATGTATGTATAGAACCGAACACCAACATCTTGAATATCAAAAATTAGCACATCGATCCCTTCTAACTGATCTTTTTTTGGCTTTTTATTTTTTCCATATAACGAAATAATAGTCAAACCGGTTCTAGCATCCTGACCGTTTGACACAATTTCTCCTGCATCTGCATCACCTCGAAAACCATGTTCCGGGGAAAAAACACGAATTACATTTACCTTAGAATTCAGCAATGTATCAACCAAATGTGTATTTCCTACTAATGAACTTTGATTTCCAACTATTCCCACACGCTTATCTTTCAATTCTGCCACTATATTCCTCATGTTTTGCGCCCCAACGCGTATGACGTTTCCACTTATAGTCGAGCTTGAATCATCAACTGTAGCTACGGAAATCGTATTCCCATAACCACAAGATGAAATCAAAAAAATAAAAATGCTTTTCAGGCAGAAAACCTTTGTGTACTTTAGTCGAAAACTAAATTGCAAATTGGCATTCGAATACTTCATATCTAAAAAAACGCTTAAAAGTGTAGCACAAGGTAAGAAAGTTTCCAAACCTATCGTGCGCATATCCATTATCAGTATAGCCTTAGCAATTATAGTTAACTTAATTACCATTGCTGTTGTGTCAGGATTTCAGCAAGAAGTGCGCCAAAAAATAAGTGGATTTGGCTCTCACCTTTTCATTATGGCATCTGGTGAGAATAGTGTTTTTGAAAGTCAAGCCATTCGAAAAGATCAAGATTTTGTTCATTTTCTCAAAAAAGACGCGTCAATTAAATCAATTCAAGCTGTTGGTTACAAACCTGTTTTATTGCAATCTGATAAAAACGAACGAAAGTACAAACTTGCCAATGGAAAAGATACTTCAGAAATTCAACAAGATGTACTTGGAGCCATTGTAAAAGGAGTTGATGAAGGATATGATTGGACTTTCTTTAAAACGCATTTAATTGAAGGAAAATTACCGAATTATTCCAAAGATAAAAAAGACAATCGCATCGTAATTTCAAAAAAAATCTGTCGTGATTTAAATTATTCTTTGAACGACACAATTGGCGCGTTTTTCGTAAAAAGTCAACCTGTTAAACGAGAGTTTGTTATAGTAGGTATTTATGAAACCGGTCTTGAAGAGTTTGATAAAAAATTTATACTTGGCGATTTAAAACTTGTTCAAGAACTAAATGATTGGGGAATTAGTGCTGCCATTGAGGTTGCAGATACGCTAACAAATAATCAACTAATCATTCGTGGAAATGTTGCTGGCGGAAACGGTAACTTTAAATACGACTGGGGAGATGGTTTTGACACCTACACCGGTTTTACAATTTGCCCTTTTAAAGACACTCTCATTCAATTAGTAGCAGCTGACTATTGGAGCAATCCTACTTCAGATGAAATTGACACCAGCATTCCCGATACAGCTTATTTGAAAATATCAATCAAAGGAAATGCCTACTCGCCGTGCGACTTCAAACTCAATGAATTCGGCGAAATTGAGCGCACTTATTTAAATGAAAATGGCACTAAGTTTTCAATTCAAGCCAGTCAAAAAACAATTACGTTCGAGATCACACAGGGAAAAGGGAGTTCAGACAATTACGTAGGCGGTTTCGAAATTATGATAAAGGATTGGACGAAATTAGATGATGTATTTATTCGTGTCAAAAAGAAAATTGATTTCATACCCACGAAATACGATGAATTGTTGAAAACAACGAGCATCATGGAAAATCAAAAGGACATTTTTGTTTGGTTGGATTTCTTAGACATTAACGTTATCATCATTCTTTCATTAATGATATTGATTGGAATTATTAATATGGGTTCTGCACTTCTTGTTTTGATTCTTATTCGTTCAAATTTCATTGGAATGATGAAAGCGATGGGCGCAACAAACTGGAGCATTCGAAAAATATTTTTAATTCAGGCAGGCTTCCTAATCAGTCGCGGTATGTTGTGGGGAAATATTATTGGTTTGGGAATTTGTTTTATACAAAAGTACACGGGAGCATTTACTTTAAATCCAGAGGTTTATTATTTAACTCAAGTTCCAATAGAAATCAATTTTATCCACTGGGTAATTCTTAATCTTGCAACCTTGGGAATTTGTATCACATCGTTAATAATCCCAAGTATTGTTATCACGCGTATTAAGCCTGTGAAGTCGATTAAGTTTAATTGAATTGACATCAAAATTTATTTCTTAAAATTTCGTTACGTAAATAAGTACATCCATTTTATGAAATTCCTGTTTCACATTCTACTCACTTTCAATGCTTTACATGGTTATTCTCAATCTTGGCAACAACTTGATATTTTTCCGGGCAATGCACGTGATGATGGAACCGCTTTTATTATTGGAGATACCGCTTTTTGTGGAACTGGCTTGACGCCTTGGTGGTCTTCCGAAAGGGATTTTTATGGCTTCGATTTAACAAATGAAACATGGTATTCTATTGAATCGTTACCAATTGATGAAGAACGACAATATGCATCAGGTTTTTCGGGCAATTCTAAGGGGTATATTTTCGGCGGAGTAAATGGAGTTGGCTACTTAAATGATTTATGGATGTACGACCCAAATAGCGACACCTGGACAGAAAAAGCACCTTTGCCTTCAGTAGGAAGAAGTGGAGCGGTTTGTTTTGTGATTAATGATACAGCTTATATTATCGGAGGGAAATCATCGACGGGTAATGCAATAGATGAAGTTTGGGCTTATTCTATCATCAACGACAATTGGACTCAAAAAAATGACTTCCCATTTGGAAATAGGTGGAGAGCATCTGGAACCCAAGTGAACAATCTTGGCTATCTAATTTTCGGGAAAGATGAAGCAAGCATTTTTCAGAATGAATTATACCAATATGAATCACTAACAGATTCCTGGACTTTAATTTCTAATTTCCCATCGAATGGTCGCACCTACGCCGCTCTTAATTCAGCTGGCAATGATTTGTACATCAATTTCGGAATAGATGGTTCAGGTAGTTCGTTTAATGATTTGTGGAGTTACAATATTGTTACGGATAGTTGGAACACACTTCCTGGTCTTCCTGGTCTTGGAAGAAGAGGAGGAATGTCCTTTTCATATGGATTGAAGTTGTATTACACTACTGGCATTAATGAAAATGATACACGATTGAATGAGACATGGAAATATGATCCTACCGTAAGCGTATCCGAACCGTCCGAAACTTCAATTTCCATTTCACCGAATCCAACGACCGGAATTATTGATTTATCGACAGACTTAAAAATTGAACGAATTGAAATTTACTCTTCTTTAGGTGAGGTCGTTTATCAAGGATTTGAAACCAATAGAATTGATCTATCTTATTATAAAGAAGGAGTTTATTTTATGAAAGTATATTTAGATCAAGAAATAGTTTTAATCAAGGTAATGAGAATTTAAAACGAATACCTTCCAGAACTTATAATGCTCTCGCTCCAAATTAATCAACTTAAAACACGTTGTTACTTAAATAAATGAAAAATACGCGATTTTACTACAACATCAATCCGATGTTCAATTCATGACCACCAAAGCTGTGTTTGTTGAATCGAGAAGTTGAGAAGTCAAATGAATAACCAAATCTAAGTCGATTGGTGATGTTCATCCCAACAAAACCAACCACAGCATCTTGATAACGGTACGAAAGTCCATACCATACTCTT
The DNA here is from genome assembly GCA_913059205.1 of uncultured Flavobacteriales bacterium. Classification (GTDB taxonomy): domain Bacteria; phylum Bacteroidota; class Bacteroidia; order Flavobacteriales_D; family Crocinitomicaceae; genus UBA4466. Next base: position 7,240 of record CAJXRM010000016.1, on the reverse strand, counting down.
TCTTTCCACTCAAACATTAATGACCCTTCAATTGAAAGTGGTGATGGTTTGATGTATTTGGCCAAAACAGAAGGCGTTAATGTCATGGTATTACTTAAATTGAACTTGTATCCGGCAACAAAGTTGAAATGCATTCGTGGATCAATGTTACTTCCATTACCAAATCGAACAAAGTCTTTTGTTAATTGATCTCCTGTAATTCCTACAAAAAGATTTTCAGAGTACAAATAAAGTCCTGCTCCAATATCAAGCATATTCAAGTCGCCTTGACTAGCATAAGTATCGTACGTTACGTCAGTTCCAACACCCGTCATTGAACTTAACGTTTGCGCTCGGCTTTTCAAAAATGAGCGGTTAGAATAACCAACATTTGCGCCGAAAGATAAATACATTTTATCTGTCACAGGCAAATGAAAAGCGTAGGTCGCTGTGGCTTTAATGTATTGAAAAGCACCATATTGATCAACAATCAAAGAACCTCCCAATGCATGTTTTTGTTGTGCATTGTAGATTGCTCTTGGATTACGAACTGCTCCATAATTAATTTTGACTGAAGGGTTGTATTTAGACACTTTAGCTCCAATTGGCGCTGTCACAAACACATACATCGTTTTAGGTGCATCTGAAAATCCAAGCCATTGCATTCTTCCACCTGCCGTAACATCTATGAAATTCTGTTGACCAGCAGCTCCAGGATTAATCAAATATGGATTCTTCATATATTGACTGTACTGCGGGATTTGCTGCGCATTAACTGCAACCGAAAAAACAACAATAACACAAAGTGTTACGAATAGTTTAATCGACTCTAAATTACGTGTTGTGTTCAATTTTTTCATTTCATAAGTCAATTGACGTTTAAATATCAATTGTGCAGTTGTCCAAATGTACAAAATTTTCAAATAGTTCATTCGTTTCGTTGAGGTCAACAATGAAAAAGACGTAAAATTTAACTGTTTGGTTGGCTGTGAGCTGTTATTCCATGCAATCGCATGGTGCATCAAAAATGAGTTTTACATTTGGTAAGCGCGCCGTCCATGACTTTTGAAAACTAGGACTAAACTTAATTCCTGAGAAATCAATTTCCTTTAAATTCTTCAGATTTTCAAGCGATTGGGGCAAAATTCTTATAGGAGTATCGTACAAATCCAAATAAACCAGTGATGTCAATTCGCCTATACATTCTGGAACATTCTCAAAGTAATTCCGTGACAAAATCAAATGGGTAATATGTTTCATTCTACATACTTGAATCGGGAAATACTCAAGTAAATTCTTTTCCAAATTTAACGTCTTGAGCTGTTTGAATTCAGTAATAAAATCAGGAATTTCAGTTAGCTTATTCTTTTGAAGATTGAGGATTTTTAAATTCTTAAATCGCTCCAATTCGGGAGGAACACTTTCCAATTTGAGTTTTTCAAAAGTAATTCCAACTATAGTGTCTGGATTTGCAGCTTGAGCTTCTTCCCATGTATACACACGAATAATATCATCCTGACCTAATACAAGATTAATTGTTACTATTGAAAAAAGCACGAATAATCGCCTCATCCTTCTTTAATTGGTTTTTTAACTCTTCAAGTGAGTTGAACTTAATTTCATCTCGACATCTTGACAATAATTGTACCGTTAGAGATTTACCATACAAGTTATCATTAAAATCAAACAAATGCACTTCTATTTTTGCAAAACTGTCAACATCAATCGTTGGTCGAATTCCAATATTCATCATTCCAAGATGCCAGCTGCCTTCAACTTCTACCTTTACTGCATAAACTCCGTTGCCTGGAATTAGTTTAATTTCGCTTTGAATATTAATGTTCGCAGTTGGATAGCCCAATTCTCTTCCTAATGCACTACCTTCCTCTACTATTCCATTCACCAAAAAAGGTTCACCCAAAAATGAATTTGCCGTTTCAATATCGCCTGATTTAATTGCATTTCTAATTTTCGTAGAACTTACATTCACATCATCTATTTCTTGCGCCGCAATTTCAATCACTTCAAATCCGTAAGTATCGCAAACTTCCAATAAAAAATCAATCGAACCCTCTCTATTTTTACCGAATTGATGATCATAACCAATAACCAGCTTTTTCACATTTAGTTGATTAACTAAGAAATCACGTACAAATTCTATAGCCGATAAACGTGAAAACTCTTTTGTAAATGGGTGAATTATTACATTTTGTAATCCCATTCGGCGCAATTTGTCAACTTTTTCGACTTGTGTTTGAATTAATCTTAATCCGTGACTTTCTGGATATAAAACCATTCTCGGATGCGGATAAAACGTGAATAATACAGATTCTCCTCCTATTTTTTTGGCTTCATCATTTAATTGATCAATGATTTTCTGATGCCCCAAATGAACCCCATCAAACGTTCCAATTGTTAAAACTGGATTTTTAATCTTCTTTATTTGGTCAAAACCTTGAAAAACTTTCATTCACTCAACTTTCAAGTACAAATTTATTGAAATAAGCGTACAGAGAAGCTCAAGATGAAATTTCTTTGAAAAATGAACACTCTTTTTGGCAAACTCCAATTCAACTTAAAAAATTCCTCTATATAATCCTTTATTTTGTTTGCATCAATACCACAAATTAGGTATTTTTGCAGAGTAAAATGGCTGTAATTTAGATTTAGTCTAAATAAAGCGTTTTAAAATTAAATAGAAACAACATGATAACAGTCACAGACTCAGCAAAAAAGCAAGCATTGATGCTAATGGAGGAAGACGCGAAAGACGGACTATTTATTCGAGTAGGAGTTGAAGGAGGAGGATGTTCTGGTTTAATGTATCAACTAAAATTTGACAATGAATTGACGGAAAACGATAAAACGTTTGAAGACAACGGTGTCAAAGTGGTGGTAGATAAAAAAAGCTTTTTGTATTTGGTTGGTACAACACTTGACTTTTCAGGAGGACTGAATGGAAAAGGATTTGTATTTGTTAATCCAAATGCTGACAGAACATGCGGTTGTGGTGAATCATTTTCGATATAAGATAACATGTCAAATTACACGGAAGATCAATTAGCTAAAGACCTAGAAAGTCAGGAGTATAAATTTGGATTTACATCTAATTTTGAATCAGACAAGGCGCCAAAAGGGCTAAATGAAGATATTATTCGTTTCATTTCTGCAAAAAAAGAGGAACCTGAATGGTTGCTGAATCACCGCCTTGAAGCCTTTGCAGTTTGGAAAAGCTTGGTTGAGCCAGAATGGGCACATGTTCAATATACAAAGCCAGATTTTCAAGATATAACCTATTACGCCGCCCCAAAGCAAAGTAAGAAATACGAAAGTTGGGATGATGTTGATCCAGAAATGAAAGAGACCATGAAAAAATTGGGAATTTCATTGGATGAACAACAACGCTTGACTGGAACAAATGTAGCAGTTGATTTCGTAATGGATTCTGTTTCTGTGGCGACATCATTTAAAGCGAAATTGAATGAATTGGGAATTATATTCTGTTCGTTCTCCGAAGCAGTTCAAGACCATCCTGAATTAGTTCGAGCGCACATGGGAACTGTAGTTCCAACAACAGATAATTTTTACGCAGCCTTAAATTCAGCGGTTTTTACGGATGGTTCATTTTGCTACATTCCAAAAGGAGTGAGATGTCCAATGGAACTTTCGACCTATTTTAGAATCAACGAAGGAGGAACAGGACAATTTGAAAGAACACTAGTGGTTGCTGACGAAGGTTCTTATGTTTCTTATTTAGAAGGATGTACCGCTCCACAACGCGATGAAAATCAATTGCACGCGGCTGTTGTTGAGTTGATTGCAAAAGACGGTGCTGAGATTAAATATTCTACAGTTCAAAACTGGTACCCCGGGGATAAAGATGGTAAAGGAGGAATTTTCAACTTCGTGACGAAGCGTGGAATCTGTGGAACAAACTCTAAAATCTCTTGGACTCAAGTCGAAACTGGTTCTGCTGTTACATGGAAATATCCTTCTTGTATCTTAAAAGGAGATAACTCGATTGGAGAATTTTATTCTGTGGCAGTTACGAACAACTACCAACAAGCGGATACAGGGACAAAAATGATTCACCTAGGAAAAAACACAAAGAGTACGATTATCTCTAAGGGAATTTCTGCAGGCAAATCGCACAATTCATACCGTGGATTGGTTCAAATACATAAAAATGCATCCAACGCGCGTAACTTCTCGCAATGTGATTCTTTATTGATGACAGATGAGTGTGGCGCACATACCTTCCCTTATATTGAATGTAAAAACAGTTCTGCGAAAATTGAACACGAAGCGACTACGTCCAAAATTGGAGAAGATCAAATATTTTACTGTAAACAACGTGGAATAAGTGAAGAAAAAGCGATTGGACTAATTGTTAATGGTTATTGCAAAGAAGTACTAAACCAATTACCCATGGAGTTTGCTGTTGAAGCACAAAAATTACTTTCGATTAGTTTGGAAGGGTCAGTAGGCTAAAAATAAAAGATGGAATTAAACCAAACCGATGACAGAGCGAAGTCGAAGGCGAGAAGGTTTGAAACAATAAAATACTAAAATGGCAATCTGCCAATTTGAAAATTTTACATTATGATTAAGATTGAAAATTTACACGCACGAGTTGAGGAGAAGGAAATCCTTAAGGGATTGAATTTAACAGTGAACGCTGGTGAAATTCACGCAATTATGGGACCAAACGGTGCTGGTAAAAGCACATTGGCTTCTGTTTTAGCAGGTCGAGAAGATTTCGAGGTAACCGAAGGTTCAGTTGATTTTGATGGGGAAGATTTATTGGAAATGGATACGGAAGAAAGAGCTAGAGAAGGTTTATTCTTGGCTTTTCAATATCCAGTTGAAATTCCAGGTGTTTCAAACGTCAACTTCTTGCGAACAGCAATCAACGAAATCCGTGAGCACAAGGGCGAAGATCCAATTTCAGCGAAAGATTTCATGGCGATGGTTCGTGAAAAATCTGCTTTAGTAGAATTAGATGCTAAATTAGCTTCACGAAGTGTAAACGAGGGTTTCTCTGGAGGTGAAAAGAAACGTAATGAGATTTTTCAAATGGCGATGTTGAATCCTAAGTTGTCGATTTTAGATGAAACAGATTCAGGATTGGACATTGATGCTTTGCGTATTGTTGCCAATGGTGTAAATAAATTAAAAACCAAAAACAACGCAACTATCGTCATTACGCACTACCAGAGATTATTGGATTACATCGTTCCAGATTTCGTTCACGTGTTATTTGACGGAAAAATCGTAAAAACAGGTGGAAAAGAATTGGCCTTAGAATTAGAAGAAAAAGGCTACGATTGGATCAAGGAAGAATTGGCAGCAGCACATTAAACCTTTTTTCACAACACAAGAAATTGAACAACATGGCAGTTATTGCAGAAAACACAGTCAACTTTACAAAAGCATTGGCCCCAACCTCACTTTCGGTTAGCAAGTCGAATATTGAGAAAGCAATGTATACCTTAGAAAACTCACCTTTACCAACAACACGTAACGAAGCATGGAAATACACACGCTTGGTTAAAATCGGTAAGGTTAAATTTCAAAATACGAAAGCGACTATTGCTTCAATCGATCCCTATAAAATTGTGGAATCAGCCTGTACATTTGTTTTTGTGAACGGGCATTTTTCGGCAGAGCTTTCAAGTCGTGTTATACCAGCAGGTGTAACTTGCGAATTACTTTCTGAATTAAACGAAGAGATTGGAACATCAGTTAATTTAGAAAATGAATTATTCAATGCAACCAATACTGCGCATTTAACTGGAGGTATTCGCATTACCATTTCTGCAAAAACGGTTGTCGAATCTCCTATTCAAATCATTCATGTTTTAAAAGGAGACCACGTAATATCTAATTTTAGAACAATCATAAAAGCAGAGAAATTCTCAAAATCGGCTATTGTTCAAGGGTTCTTTAGCGAAGAAGGTGAGGTGAACTTCTGCAACAACATCACTGAAGTTTCTGTTGAGGACAATGCTTTCTTGACAATTGATAAAATACAATACGAATCAGAGAACTCTTTCCACATCAATACTGAGGAAGTTCAACAAGCGAAGAATTCAAATTTCACGATCAACACATTTACATTGAATGGTGGAATCGTTCGAAATAACTTACACATTAACGTTAACGGTGAGAATTGTGAAAGTCATTTAAACGGAGCCTATTTATTGAAAAACAAGCAACATGTTGACAATCACTCTATCGTTGATCACAAGGTGCCCAATTGTGAATCGTTTGAATTGTACAAAGGTGTAATTGACGACAACTCTACAGGCGTTTTTAACGGTAAGGTGTACGTTCGTCAAGATGCACAAAAAATCAATGCATTTCAATCAAATGGAAATGTCTTGCTTTCAGATAATGCAACTATCAATTCAAAGCCTGAATTAGAAATCTACGCAGACGATGTAAAATGTTCTCACGGTTCAACAACTGGACAATTGGATGAAGAAGCCGTATTCTATTTACGTGCACGTGGATTGAGTGAAAAATCAGCTCGTCAATTAATGGTTTCGGCTTTCATCGGTGAAGTACTGAATAAAGTAGAAAACGAACAAGTGTTAGATTTCATACATGGAATATTAAGAAAACGCTTTGATTGGAATCTATAAAAAATAGAATTTAACGCTTTTTCAATCCTGTAAATCTTCGTTAAACTCACGGATTTTAATTGCAATTTCGCTTAAAATTTCGGCTTTCTTTTCTTCTTTTGCGCCTGGTTGCTCCAAATAATTTTTAAGATGCAATTGGCACTCAAGTATATTCTCCTCCATAAATGGACCTTCCAAATTTTCAATTATCGTCAAACAATCAAGTGCCTCAAGGAAATCACCTTTTGTCGCAATTTCAACAAAATCATCCACGTAATCACTGAAATCAACTTTCATGTTCCAAATAGTAGAAAGTAGGTCCTGACGAATTGCTAAATAATTAGGATCAGAAATTACGTCAATCATCTCAACGACAATTGACGTGTCTTTCAAACTGCTAAGCAGCTCCATTATTTCACTTTTAATCTTATCCGAATCTGTATTCAAAAGTAAATTTACTAATGGTTTTATAACATGCGCATTTCCATTAGATTCAAGAGATTTAATTGCCTTCGAAACCTTTTTCTCATCATTAGATTGAAGGTCATTTAAAATTGTCTGCACCTTTTGAGTAATTTTTGCTGCTGTCATACCTGTCTCTTATACACATCTGACGCTGCCGACGATCTACTCTG
>CAJXRM010000015.1 GCA_913059205.1 uncultured Flavobacteriales bacterium | reverse complement strand
GGCAGCGTCAGATGTGTATAAGAGACAGGTTTATGTATAATAAGAAAGAAAGTAAATTTTCAGATTTTGTTTAAACTATAATTATGAGAAGGTCTTTTATAATCAAGTTGTTTGAGTTCGGCCTTTATCTTTCTTTAGTGCTAATTTTTTTCTTGCCAACCTGGTGGTTCTCTGCCTCCAAATCAAATTTAATTGACAGTTATGAAACTTTCGGAGGGCTAATTTTTCTCTATGTAAATAATCTAATTTACGTTCATATTTCATTGGCTATTTTGGTGGCATTTTTCCACTATTTACTCAACCCTCTGAAACGATTTTATCACAGGAAAAAAGAGGGCGGTATCAAATTTTCCAACCTATATAGTTACATTCAACGTGATGTTTATGCAGAACGAATTGTGATTGCGAGTATTTTTTTCAGATCACTTGCTCTACTTTTTTTGATCGCTTTTTTGTCTGTATTTTGGCAGATTGAGTTATTGAGCGAAGGAGGCTTAATCCCGATTGATGAGTTCGCTTCAACTACATTCAAAAACGAAGGGATTTCATCCTTTTTTATCTATCCATCTGTTTTCTGGATAAATCAATCAAATTGGTTCATATATTCTATTTTAATTATCTCAGTTCTTACAGCAGCATTTTTACTTGTAGTTAAACCCAGACCGGTTCTCTTTTTTATTCTATGGTTTTTTTACTTGTCTATTGTGTCATTTGGAAGGGATTTGTTTCAATTTCCTTGGGACACTTTTTTACTTGAAATAGGATTTTTAGCGTGTATTTTGGCATTTTTTATTCACAATAAAAAAAGACTACCGCAGTATTTATTATTCGTAGTGTTATTGCTGTTTTTTAGACAATGGCTTTCAATGGGAATGACCAAGTTATTGTGGAGTGATCCTACATGGAAAAATCTTACTTTCATGAAATACTACTGGTTAAATGTCCCTAGTCCAACTCCTATAGGAGCTGCTCTTTACGGTTTTCCTCTTTGGTTTCATAAGGTTATGACTTTACTTTCTTTGGTTGCCGAAGTTTCAATCCCATTTTTTATGTTGTTTGGCAGAAAAGGAAGGCGTCTGGCGTTTTTCATCAGTTTATTGGTTTCTGTTTCTATACAACTTACAGGCAATTTTGGATTTTTTAATTTGTTGACGATCGTTCTAAGCATTTGGTGTTTAGATGATCAATTTTTTAAAAGAAGAATTGAATGGAAGGCTGCTGGGGCTTCGGGGAAAAGGACATTGTTAACGGGAGTGTTTCAACTATTCATTGCTTTCACAATAATTTTTAATGTGTATTATGTTGTAAATCTGTTCATAAAGCAGCCCTATCAAGCCAGCTTCAACAATTATTCACTTGCAAAGAACAAGGAAGATTCGGTTTTTAGTCCAAATTATTATTTTTTTAAACTTGGTAAAACTTTTTCAAGATTTAGAATAGTATGTCCTCATGGAGTGTTCAAATCAATTCCAAAGGAACGAATACAAGTAGAATTTCGTGTTAAATTGGAGAATGAAGATAAGTGGATAAAACTTAAACCTATTAAAGGCAAGGAAGTTATCGATTTTTCATTTTCATCACCAAATATGAATAGACTCCAATTTAATTTGTTTTATCAAGGTTATGGAGTTGATTTCAGACCTGGTCAAATGGAGTTGAATCCCAACACGCGTTATTTGGATCCATGGGTGAAAAAATTGATCGATGGAATTTTTCAAAAAAATAAGATCATAGGTCAGCTTGTTGAAGTGCCAGAACAAAACGTTGATAGCATACGCGTTTCTCGAATTTTATACAGAAACAATGAATTAAATAAGATTAAATACGTAAAAACGGTGGACTCAATTGTTATTGGCAAAAAAGACAGCTTTGTAACGCCATTGTTTAAGAATAAACCGTTAGTATTTTCTGAGATTTAACATGAATGAAGGAGCTAAAAATTGCTTTACTTTTTCTAAGACAATTATCTGTATATTTGATATATGCTCGATGAAATAGCAATAAAAGTTGTTGAAATATCAAAAGAATATTTCCTAAGAAAACCACACACAGATGAAAATGGTGTAGTTTCAAATCGACTTTGCGCCTTAAATGATGTTTCTTTTGAAGTTAAAAAAGGTGAATCTGTTGGAATTATAGGCCCTAACGGAAGTGGTAAAAGTACTTTGTTGAAAATTCTTGCTGGAGTCACAAAGCCAACTTCTGGCGAAGTGTTGATAAGGGGACGAGTAGCCAGTATTTTGGATATTGGCGCCGGTTTTCATCCAGAATTAAGTGGCAGGGAAAATATTTATTTAAATGGTCAGATTTTAGGGTTTTCAAAGAAGGAAATTCAATCTCGATACGATGAAATTTTAACTTTTAGTGGAATCGAGAATTTTATTGAGGAGCCAGTAAAAAGTTATTCGAATGGAATGTATTTACGTTTGGCATTCAGTATAATGGCACATTTGGATTTTGATGTTTATCTATTCGATGAGGTGATGAGTGTGGGAGATGTTGAGTTTAACTTAAAGGCAAGAGCAAAGCTTCAAGCGCTGCTACAGTCGAACAAAACACTACTTTTTGTAAGCCATAATTTGAACGAATTAAACAATATGGACACCTTCCTTCGATTTGAAAACGGGCGACTGTTGTCTAAAAAGGAAGAGGAAAATGTATTGACAAATTATTACGAAAACAGCATCGAGCTCAGCCATCGAAAAATAGCAATTCGAAACACAGAAATCTCGGACTTCTCTAATTTTCAGTTATCGAAGGACATTTTATTGCGCAAAGTTAATTTAACGCAATTGGGAGAAGAGGTCTTTCGATCTGACAAATCGTTCGAATTTTCAGTTGAATTTGAGAAGTTAAATAGTCCCGATGAGTCTGTTGATCTCATTGTATTGATTAATGACCTGCAAGGAAGCATTATTTTATCAACCAACCCTTTGTTATCGGGTGGTTTTACAAGTATAAAAAAAGGAATCTATAAATACACATGCACTTTTCCTCCGTTTATATTTGGATTTCAAGTATACAGCATAGGTCTGTTTTTTACTAAAAATACAATTGGCTCCTTCCGTGATTCAGAAAATTCCATTGCGATTTCCGAGAATAATGTATCAAAAATAGTCGGAAACGCCTATCGTTTGGATAATGTGATATCTTTTAAACCTCAGTTCAGAATGGCAAATGGAGAAATTGCCAATAGTCAGGTTAACATAGGTGGAGGTTTATTGCCAATTTTTACATGGGAAAGAGATTACAGTGATAGTAATGACAATTAGTTAATCTAAAAAAAGTAATGTTCGCTAAGAGTAAAAATATAGCCGTTGAAAACGAAATAAGAAAGATTGAAAGTCTTTTTAAGCATGAGAGATTGGCTCAATTTTACGCAAATTATGAAAAACTGATTGCTAATAAACCACATACTAGAAATTATTCCTACTGGGGCGTAAACTTCAAAAATGAAGAAGTGTTTTCCCTTAAGTTTTATGCGCATTTGTTTGATGAAATGACTAGGGAAGAATTAATGGATTTTATCCCAACAACGGAAGATTTTGAAGAGTATGTTCAACTCAAACAATCCGGTTCAGAATTGAATGTTAACAACGTCGGAATTGCGCTAGAATTGAAATTGGAAATTGGAAGTTCAGAAATTAGAAACGGCTTTTTTTATATGTTGAAAAACATCCCTGAGGCAACTAAGGTTATTGGATTCCCTGATCGACTTCCAGCTTACTTAAAAGATAAGTGCAAATCTGTTGCAGTTAATTTTGAATACGAGGGCAGTCAAAAATTGTTCAAAAAATATTATTATTTTAAACCAGACGATTGTAAGGGGGTTTTTGAGGAGAAGTTTAATACCAAACTGGCAGAAGAAACGAGCTTAATAGAATATTCTGAAAGCGAAACCTTTTCGAAAATAAATATTTTTAGCCCAGGTGTAATGGATGGAAATAAAAAGGGAAATAATTTCACTTCACAGGAAGTGGAAATCATCACTTTTTTTAATAATAAGTATGGTTTCATTAACCTAGAATATGGCATGTACGACAATCATGAGAAAAAATCCATTTACTTCTTTTCTCCATCAGCGGATGGCAAACCGTTTTCGACAAATAAGGACACACTAAAAAAAATTATTTGTGAGTAATCATCTAAAATCGAAAATTACTTATTGGTTGGAAGAATTAAAATGTATTTTTTCCAAGCGTGACTTTACTGAACGTATAATTCGTGTGTATGATTCAAGCGATAAGCTTGTTAAGAATAAAGATGTGCTTTTTTTTAAAGGACTTAATTCGTACACCGCATTTAAGTACCCAGTAGTAAAAGAAATGCTTATCCGAAGTGATGTTTTTGGAGTTTCAGATATTCACCTTGCTCTGAATAGTATTTATTTTTCGAAGGATGAAAAGCGGCATCAAAAAAACAAGAAGACTGCCTTGAAACATCTTGAATTTTTAGCTAAGGAAAACCTGAGTAAAGCAAATGACTATACAAATGAAGTCTTTGCTATTTTGTTTAAAAACATACCGCGAAACAAGAAAGTAGATTTGAATTACCATTTAATAAATCCAATTGTATTTATTAATGCATTTAAGGAACTAGGTTTTTTCGAAATTTATCCAGGTCTCAATCCATTGGATTCAAATTTTGAGTATGATGAAACGATAAAACGTATTTCGGATTACTATTCGGATACAGAGTCGTTGGAAATCGAATTAAAAGAGCATCTAAAAAATGGAGGTAAACTTCCGAAAATTATGCAAGATCTTTTGGATGAAATTGACGATAATCCAGATGAAAATGAGTTGCCTAAATTTTTAAGGTCCATTGTTTTCACAACGATCGAGAGCTCTGCAAGTTTTCTTGGAACGTTTGTTTTTATTGTTTTTACAAAGTATCCTGAGTTATTGAGTGCGTCGAACCCCGAAAAATTACATGAAATAGCGAATGAAGTGCTAAGAATTCATACTCCTGTTCCGTTTATTTTTAGGACTATCCGAGAGGATGCCTTTATGTTTAATACGTCTTTTAAAAAGGGAGATTTGGTTATATTGTTCTTGGGTGCGGCAAATATGGACGCTTCAGTGTTTTGTAATCCATATGCTATTGATTTAAATCGTTCCGAAAAACATTTGTCTTTTAGTGGAGGGAAATTCGCGTGTATAGGACAATTTGCAAGCTTTAGGTTAACAATGAATGTTTTTAATTATTTATCTGAAAGAAACGATATACTAAAGTTTTACAACGAACCAATGGAGTTTTTTATTCATAATTCCATGCGAAAAATGAAATGCATCAACGTTGAAATTAATGAGAAGTCTTGAAGAAATAGATGAATCTATCAGTGATCTAATTTCATTTTTATCTGAAAATCAGAAAAAGAATGGAAGCTTTGACATGTATTATTTGCAACCGCATTATCATCCTGAAAAATCTTGGATGAACTATCCAGCACCAGTGGTTTACAATACAGCTCAAGCATTGCTTCCAATTTTAAAAATCAAGTCAGAATCTGTAAAATCGATTGTGCGAAGGGCTGAACCTTATTTAGTTCAAGTAAGTTTAGGAAAAAAGTTATGGACTTTCGCGCCAATTTCTAAGGACTATATTATTCCGTATGATACGGATAGTACATCTTTAGCGTCATTGGTGCTCTCGAGTTTGGGGCATAAAATTGAAAATAAGGAATTCCTAGACTCCATTATTAATGACCACAATCATTATCCGTTCTATATTAGGAATAGTGGAAATCGCCTGCCGTTAACTGTCCGATTGAAATTAAATTGGCATAATCATAAAATGAAGCGCAGTAGAACACTTTTGAACGATGATATGCGTTTTAGTGATTTCGAATTTGCTAGTTCATGTATCAATTTATTGTATCTCGGTAAAAGTGAGGCAAATGAAAAGGTATGGAACCAGTTAAATCAAGAAATAAATGAATTTAAAATTGAACAATTGTATTATATCGATTTGATTCGTTCATTTTATCTCTGCTCCAGAACGATGTTCAATTGGGAAGGCGCTGAAATCACTTTGAAAAAGACTGTACAAGATGAATACTTCGGACGTTTGCATAAAGCACTGAATGATTCAACCGACTCATTTAGTCGATTATTGGTGGTAAATTCTATGTTGTTCTTGAATCGCGAAATGGACAATTTTAATCAATTAATTGAAGATTGCTTCAGCTCCATTGACAAAGGAGAGTTTAAGTTGCCAAATGCATTCTTTTCAAGCAATAAACGCACGGATTGCCAACCTGGAACTGAACAGCCAAATACTTATTTCGGTTCGCCAGCAATAACATGTTCATTGTATATTGAGTTTCTAATGATGTATTGCAAACGAGTTTTTGGAAGTTATTATGGAGAATAAAAGAATTGTGCTTCATGTTGGCTTTCATAAGTCAGGTTCTACCCTGATTCAAAACTATTTTGAAAATCATCCAGAGGTGTATTTTTCAAGAGAAAAATTGGCAAGATTCATCGATGATTACAATTCAGAGGTGCCACAGTTTGAAAATGAACAGCAGGAGAAGTTTATTTTCTTGAGTGATATGCGATTAACGGTAAATAGTTGGGGGCAATCAGAAATTGAACGAATTAATTCGGAAAAGTTAACAAATGACGAGGTTAAGAAAATTCAAAGAGATATTGCAGTGAAGCTAAAGGAACGCTTTCCTTCTGCTTTGATTTTAATAACTCTTAGAGACAAAAATCAATTAATTAATTCTTTACATAGTCAATACATTCTGAATGGGGGTAGAAAATCTCTCGAAAAATTTAAGATGGATTCCAAAAACATTGATGTTCTGTTTGATTACAAGTTTGTTGAGAATTTATACTCTGAAATATTTGGGAGCGATCAAGTTTGTCAGCTAAATTCGAACGAATTGAGTATCAATCCGACAGCATATTTGAAAGAAGTTTGCAATGCCTGTGATTTCCCTTTTCAAGAAGCTGAATTAAAAGTTGTCAATCCTTCGTTGACCAAAAGCAGAAAAAATAGAATGATGTGCAGAAATCGTTTTGTGTATTATGTTTTACTTCTGCTACCCAAATCAAAGAGAAATAACTACTTTAAGAAGTATATTGAGAAACAAATTGAAAAAAGAGGCTAGTATTTTATGAAAAGAATTGCATTTACATTTTTGATTTTTTTTTATGCGCAGCTTGCGTTTTCTCAAAATGATTCGCTAAAGTATCTACACCATAACAATTATGAGACGTTTATACAATTTCTGAGGGACTCTACGCAAAAGTTGAATACCGAGATTGAAAAACTCGTTTTTATTCGAAGGAAGGCTGCGGAATTAATTGATATTGGCGCAGGAGGAAAAGATGTTTCTTTGATGTCCAGTAATTGGGCTAATTTTAGAGCAAAAGAGTATTATCATTTGTTTTACCACAACAAAGCAACAGTGCGGTGTGGCGGAGCTTCATTTTTCCTGCAAAAAATCTATATCGAATTAGGGTATGAAAGCGAAATTTATGACATGGGCTGTTCCGGAGAATACACACATCAAGTAACCATAGTAAAATGTAAAAAATCGGATGATTATTATGTTCAAGATGCTTTCCACAACGTTTCATTTTATGATAAAAAAACAAAGGAGTATATCCAAATGAGCAAAATGATAGCATTGTTGCAAAACAAAAAGCATCGAAAAATAAAAATAGACTACGATACGTATGAAACATACACTTGGGATACAACTGGGTTGAATCAAACGTTAAAACAAAATGGATTTAAATCAAAGTTCAATGGGTTAAAAGTCAAGCGATTGATGGGTATGAATAGAAAACAATTTATTAAAGCGAGTAGGAATTACAATAAAAGGTTAAAAGAATGTTTAAAAGAAAATGAGCTCCCCATGAAGCACATTTATATTTACTTATTACCTCTAGATCACAATAAACCAAAAATGATCAAATTAATCAATAGACTCAAGAAAGGCGGATTGAAAGAATGAAAAAAATCGTAATTCATATCGGATTTCCTAAAACGGGCTCTACACTTTTACAGTCATTTTTTGATGCTCACCCTTCAATACATCATAACAGAAGTCGTTTTAAGAATTATGTTGCTACTGGTAAAATTACTGAGGAAATAATTGAGGAGCTGGAAGAGGGCGAACAAATTGATGTATTAAGTGATGAGCTTCTTTCAATTTGGTCTGGAGCGAAGAATACCGACCTTGAAACCTACAATTTGGATTACGATATTGAAGACCAACAACGGAAAACGGCTGAGGGCTTAAAAGAACTTTTTCCGAATGCAAATGTTTTAATAATAACTCGAGGGTATCAAAGTTTGTTTTCTTCACTTTATTCCCAGTATCTTTTAACTGGTGGAACCAAAACCATCCGAAAATTTCAACCGGAGTGCGAAAGTCAGATCATTAGACTTTACAACTACAACAGAGTTATAGAGATCTATGAGGAAGTATTTTCGGCCGAACAAGTGAGTATAATGCCGTTCGAGGCATTGGTTGAAGATCCCAATTTCTTTTTAATTCAATTGGAACGAGAACTTGGAGTTGAAAACATTAATTATGCAAGTAGCATTGTTCATGGTTCCATTGCAAAATACTTGATTTTTTCAATTCGAATCACCAATAAATTATACAAAAAGTATCTATCCATTTTCCACAAGCAAACAGCTCATTCAAAACTTGAAAAATACCTTGAAAAGGTGCATCATTTTAAGGACTCAAATTTTGCAAAAGTATTTAATGGGAAAAAGAAGAAACTTGTTTTAAGCGAAGCTTTCGTAAAACAATTTTCCTTGAATTCTAGTAAGTTAGAAGGGCTAGAGCGTTATAATTCGTATATTTCAAAATATAGAATGTAAAAATGCGGACGAAACTTCTCATCACGAATATCAATCGGCTATTGAAAATAGATAAATGGTGGGTGTATAAAATTGGAAGTGGTGTATTTACCTTAGTCCTATTAAAAGCGATATATAGTTCAGATTCGACTGTTACTTTTAACTTTTCCGATTTAACTCTGTTTTCCATGCTAATTTTGTTAGCAGTTTATGGTCACTTCATGAATGATTATTCCGATTTCGAAATAGACAAAATTGCGGGGAAATCGAATATATTCAACACAATACCTAAGCGAATTGCTCCAATAGTAATAGTGATAATTGGCATCTCAGTGATTTCAATTTCTTTATGGTATTTTTCTATTCACGTTCTATTGTTTGTAGGGTTGCAATTGCTCTGTAGTATTTTGTATTCCATACCTCCTTTTAGGTTCAAAGAACGGGGATTGTTAGCATTGGGTCTTACTGGATTTTACGAGAGGTCCAATCCGTATATAATCATTTTTTTATGTACCCTTCCCAATTGGTATCAAATTGAACTTAACAAGCTTGTTTTCGTTCTGTTTTACTTGATATGGTCTTACCTTTGGGAGTGTCGAAACTTTTTAAATGGACAGTTGAAAGATGTTGAATACGACGAGCAATCTGATGTTAAATCAATAGTTATACGCATAGGTAAAAGTCAAACTATTTATGTCAAAAAATTACTTTTGATTTTAGAATTGTTACTATTGACTTGTTGGTTAGTCTCTTTGATAATCATAGAAGTTAACTTCGCGTATTTTCTTCTGGTTGTGCTGATTTTTCAACTCATTCAAGTGAATGGCTCTAGAACCAGGTATCGAAAAATTGAAATTGTATTGGATAATTGTTATTCCAATATATTTATGGCGGGCTTTTTAATAACGATTTCGATTTTAGGTATAATTGATCCATATATAGCAGCCGGAATCATATTCTTTTTTCAATATCGGGTGATTGCAGATGCGATTGATTTCATCTACAATCGTTTTCGCCATGTTTTGATTTTTTTCTGGAAATTATGGCACGGAGAGTTTAAAAAGAAAAATCAGAAGAATTAAAATTCGACTGAAAACTGAAATGAAAACTAAATTTGACTGGAAAACTCCCGAAGAAAATGTAAATTAGTGCACTGAACTAGTCTACTATTGAACTACCTATGAAAAAGACAATTGTACTTGGCGCTGGAGGGTTTATTGGATCACATCTTGTAAAGCGGTTGAAGTTGGATGGGAATTATGTCGTTGCAGTTGATTTAAAGCTACCGGAATTTACTATCTCGCCTGCTGATGAATTCATTCAAGGTGACCTACGAGACTTTCAATTCACAGATTCGGTAATTACAGAAAATTGTGATGAACTTTACCAATTAGCGGCAGACATGGGTGGTGCAGGATATGTTTTTACAGGTGGTCACGATGCTGATATTATGCATAATTCTGCGTTAATAAATCTAAATGTTGCGAAAATTTCAACTCAAAAAAACGTAAAGTCTATTTTTTATTCTTCTTCTGCTTGCATGTATCCTGAATACAATCAGATGGACCCTAATAACCCTAAATGTTCTGAGGACAGTGCTTATCCAGCAGATCCAGATAGTGAATATGGGTGGGAAAAGCTGTTTAGTGAGCGATTATTTTTGGCCTTTAAAAAGAATTATTCCCTCAATGTTAAAATTGCTCGATTCCATAATGTTTACGGAGAAGAAGGTGCATGGGACGGTGGAAAGGAAAAGGCTCCAGCGGCCCTGTGTCGCAAAGTAGCCGCGACTAAAAATGGCGAAATAGAAATCTGGGGAGATGGAATCCAAACGCGTTCTTTTCTTTATATTGATGACTGTATAGATGGAATAATAAAATTGACAAGATCAAACGAAACAGGTCCTTTTAACATTGGTTCGGAAGAATTAATTTCAATAAACGATTTCGCGTTTTTAATTGCTGAAATAGCTAAAAAGGAAGTGAAAATTAAGCATATCGACGGGCCAACCGGAGTTCGTGGTAGATGCTCAGATAATACGATTATCGCAAAGGCAATTGGTTGGGAACCCAAAATTGATTTAAAAACTGGGGTCTCAAAACTATATGCCTGGATAGAGAATGAATTAAAAAATACGAATTAATCGAATGGACTGTTATTTAAGTATTATCGCCACAACTCGAAATGATAATCACGGAGGAGATTTACTTCGTAGAACTTCTGCTTTCGTTAATAATGTGTTTGAACAGTCCAAGAAATTTGGGGTGAGTGTAGAATTAATTTTAGTCGAATGGAATCCGCCAATTGACAAACCGCTTCTTAAAGATGTACTTCCGAAACCTGGGAAGGATGTACCTGTGGTATTAAAGTATGTCGTTGTTTCTAACGAGATTCACAACACCTATAACAATGCCTCAACAATTCCTTTGTATCAAATGATAGCAAAAAATGTGGGAATTAGAAGAGCGGTTGGGGAGTTTATTCTATGCACGAACATAGATATTTTATTTTCGAATCAATGTTTTGAATTTTTTGCCAAAAGAGAATTGGAGAAAGGGAAGTATTATCGTTCAAATCGCTGTGATATTCCTAAAGATGTAATGGAAATTGATTCTATTCAAGGTCAACTCGATTATGCCGAGAAGAATATAATTCAACGTTTAGGCAAAACGAAAGGGCATGAGGCACTTCATTTGCCAAAGTTTGCAACCTTTTCTTCCAAACTGGCATTCCTTTTAAACTTTAGTATTTTAAAATTATGGAAAGCCACGCACAGAGGAAAGTTTCCGCATTTTACTATTGATTTCAACGCTTGTGGAGACTTCACTCTTATGTCAAAATCAGATTGGGAAGATATTCAAGGTTATCCAGAACTCGACATGTATTCAATTCATATTGATAGTATGGGTGTGTGGGCAGCAAATGCATTGGGGAAAAAGCAAGTGATTTTACCGAAAGCCGCTTGTATTTATCATATTTACCACGAAGATGGATGGGAATCCGATGACCCTATAAAGACCATTAAGTTTCTTGCGAATAAGCCTTCATTGGATTACAGTATAGTGTTCAGAGGAGGAATGACGTTGGTTGAGAAAAAGAAAAGTTGGGATTTAAACGAAGAAGATTGGGGAATGAAAAATCGTGAATTAGATGAATTTGTTTTTAACTCATTTGAGGATTGAAATAAGTTGAAATTCAATTAAAAAGTGGGTGTATGATGCATGAGGATAAAGAAAAAAACAACGTCTTGTACTTTGGAAGATTTTCAATAAATATCCTGTTAATTTACTCCATTTTTCATCTTTCTTATCTTGCGCTTTCACTCAGTATTTTTAAGCTTAATCTAACGTGTTTTATCGAAAGTGGATTGTCTGCGTTTTTGACGAATTCAATTTCGGATTTTCAAAATTCAGGAACCCAACATTACATAATCGCGTTTGTAATATCCAAGGTATTACTTGGTTTGATGATACTATTGTTCATTTTCATCTCCTATCAGCTGATTAAAAAAAGAGCGGAATCAAGAAAAACGGGACTAAATAAAGTTGTAAAATCACAACTGCTCATTCTTTTTAGCACCCTTGTTTTTTACTTGGGATTGTATTTTTGGGCACGATTTAATTTTAGCGACAGAGCCGACTTCTTTATTATCCAATCAGTACTAACCAAAGGATTTTTATTTCAGGTAATTCTTCAAGGAATCATAGGTGTAATAAATTATAAGATTGAGTTAATACATTTCTTTAAAACCTATCTTTTTAAACCTGTTCTTCCTTATAATATTGCTATTTTAAGGATATTCTTTTTCCTGAATCTGGCTCGAATTTATATAAGTTTTAACTTTAAGTTTTCTCCAACTATCGAATTTGGCGAAAAAACAGCATTACCGTTTTTAGGGTCTATTATTGAATTAATTCCCGTCAATACAACACTATACGGAATTTTCACATTAATTGGAGTTGTATCGTGTTTATTTATAGTTGTAGGTTACAAGACGAAGTATTTTTTAATTATTAATGCAATTTGTTGCTTTTATTTAATTGCAACTCCTAATTTTTTCGGAAAGCTTTGGCATTTTCAAATATTAATTTGGATTTCATGGTTTTTAACATTTTCGAAATGCTACGACGCCATTTCCATCGATTCGTACCTCTCAAAAAAAGAACATAAAAAGTCAATAGCTTATTCGTTTCCAGTTCGGTTTATTTGGCTCCAATTTGGAATCATTTATTTTTGGGCGGGTTTTTACAAATTATGGGACGCTGGATTTGATTGGGCGTTAAATAAAACAATGATCAATCAAATTCAATTGGAATGGCTGCAAAATTATGATAGAGTTCCAATGATAAGAATAGATAATTTCCCATGGTTGTTGAACTTGTCAGGATTAGGTGTTATTCTATTTGAATTGAGTTTCTTATTTATTCTTTTCACGAAATATGGTCGCTGGATTGTTGGAATAGGAGGTGTAATTATGCATGAGTTGATTGGTTATTTTATGTATATCTCCTTTTTCATCAATTTTGTAATTTTTTACGTTTTTTTCATTGATTTTAATGTTTTCTTTAAAAAAAGGGAAGCCAAAATTAAAAAGGCCGCGAACGAAAAAATTTCAAAATGGGCTCTTTATTCTGGTTTTTTCATTTTATCAATGAATTTTCTCGCTGGAATGTTCAATGTTGATACGTATCCCTTTTCGGCTTACCCAAAATATTCAGCAACCATACCGGATGAAATTGAACTAATTCATTTTAAAACATTCTCAAAAGATCTAAACGTTCATGAAATAGGTGCTAAGAATAATTTTAGATGGGAAGATTATGGTTGGGTCGAAAACAATATAATAATGGACTTTAAAAATGGTGTTAATGTGGATGAAAGGATAGAAAATTACTGGAATATTTGGGTTGGATATAATCCCGAATTAAGAGGTATGGATTCCATTCAATGCTCATTTATAAAACGACCGGTTGCCCCTTTTGGTAAATACAACTATTCGAATTCTGGTCCCGTTCATTCGTTTGTACCTGAACATTGATTTAAATTAAATGATTAGTATATTTAGAACATGAATAGAATTGCAGTAATAGGTATTGGTCGTTTGGGTTTATGTTTCGCATTGAATCTTGAAAGAATTGGATATCATGTTATTGGCATTGATTTGAATCAAGATTATATTGACGAACTTAACGCTAAATCATTCAAGTCGTTTGAACCAGACTTAGAAAGCTACCTGAATAAATCAACTAAATTTAAAGCATCAATAGATTTTAATTTAGTCCTTGAGGAGACAATAGAAATGATTTTCTGTGTTGTACCAACTCCATCGTTACAAGACGGAAGCTTTTCGCATGAATATATCGATAATGTTGCGAATTTAATTCTTCAATCACCCAAGCCTAAAAACAGAAAGCATTTGATAATTGCATGCACAACAATGCCAGGTTATTGTGATTTATTGGCTGAACGTTTAGAGGAACACAATTACAGCGTCAATTACAATCCGGAGTTTATTGCTCAAGGTACGATAATTCGTGATCAGCAAAATCCAGATCAGATACTGATAGGAGAAGGAAGTGAATTGGCTACTGAACATTTAAGAACCATTTATGGAAAAATGTGTGATTCTAATCCACAAATTCATGTCATGAGTCGCAAAAGTGCTGAAATAACGAAACTTGCGACAAATTGCTTCTTAACAATGAAAATATCATTTGCCAATTCAATTGGTGATTTGGCAATAACAAACGGCGGCGAGCCCGAAAAAATATTAAAAGCAATCGGTGCTGATTCGAGAATCGGGGGTAAATATTTGAATTATGGTTTTGGATTTGGAGGCCCTTGTTTTCCGAGAGACAATAAAGCTCTTGTTGCGTTTGCTTCGCATTTGAATCAGGAAATCCCTTTGTCAAAAGCAACTATTGAAGTAAATTCAAAACATCTTGATTTTCAACTGAATGAACTTATTAAAGAGAACAGAAAGGAGTATATTTTTGACTCAGTGACGTATAAAAAAGGCACAGATATTATAGAAGAATCACAGCAACTTTTGTTAGCAGCAAAGCTGGTTGATGCTGGTAAAAAAGTGATAGTAAAAAACAGTGAAGCAATCAGAGGTATCATTGAAAGTAAGTATCCAAATTATTTTACCTTCACTTAATTCGAGTATAAAATTTTGGCAAAAAGTAAAAACATAGCGCAAGAAAAAAAGCCGTCAATTAGGAAGTATTATTACCTTTTGGGGATTTTGACATTTTTCATTTTCGCCAATTCTATAGGGAATGATTATAATTTAGATGATAATCTTGTAACAAGAGGAAATCAGCTGACTTCGCAAGGTTTAGGTGCGATAAAAGAAATTTTTACCTCAAATTATTATAGCGATGCGATGGGATATGCTTTTGGATATCGACCAATGGTGCATCTATCTTTTGCAATTGAACATCATTTTTTTGGAGAAAAACCAGGTGCGGGTCACTTTATAAATGTGTTATTATTCGCGTTTAGCGTAGTTCTATTTTTTAAATTATTGATAAAATGGATTGGTGAGAAGAACATTTTATTTGCTGGGATAGCGGCCCTTTTGTTTGCCGTTCATCCAATTCACACAGAGGTTGTTGCCAGTTTAAAAAATAGAGATGAACTATTGGCGTTTCTTTTTGTGATTTGGGCAGGCCTATCGTCAATCAAATATATAGAGAAAGGAAAATGGATGTCAATTGTTTCAATTGTTTTGCTTTTTTCAATGGCCATGCTTTCTAAAAAAAGTGTTTATCCAATGGCAATTGTTTTACCCGCTATATTGATATTGTTGAAAAACATCACTGTAAAACAAATTGTGCTCATCACACTTGGATTTGTTGTACCTGCTGCAGTTATTGGTTCAGAACTCAATCTTGAGCGAATGGGTATAATGATTTCACTCCCGCTAATTGCATTATCGATTTTGTATTTATCAAAAATAAACTACCTGAACAATGCCGAATCTTCAGAAGAGTGGTCGAAATTAAAAAAGATCATTTTACCAACGATTTTAGTGCTTGTCGTTACTTTAGTCGCCATAATTTCCGCGAATTCTTTAATTCTCTTCGCTACAATACCTTTTTTCATTTGGCTGTTTAGACACGAGTTCAAAATTGGATTATTCTTAATGATTGGGTTAACAGTGATTCTCGATGCCATTTGGTTTAAAAATAGAAATTTGGAATTTACTGCGATGTTGTTTGGTATAGGTTATGATCTTTACCATTATTTAAAAACAAAAAAATTAAATTTATTTTGGATAGGAATTGGACTGGTGACAATTGTGTATTTTATCTATCAAAACAATTGGATAGGAAGTTTAATTTATGCGCTTTGGATTTTTGGGTTCATACTTTTAACAAACTATAAAGGCTGGATGGGATTAATCGCCAGTGTCGTAGCCTTGGCGATCTCTTTTTTCTTGAAATCAGAATTGGATTTTAGTACTCTTATTTTAGTCTTTATAAGTGTTTTTTGGATTATTTACTCCAAAACAAATTCGAAATTTACTCTCCATTTAATGGTTGGTCTCGTTTTTGGAATGTCACTCGCGCAAAGTGTGTTTTCAGGTTTGAATGTGAATAAAGATCTAAAAGAGAAAAGTCAAATTGCAGCGACAAAAAAGGAATTTGTTAAAAACGAAAACATTCTAAAAGAAGGTCGTGAGCTTGTTTATGTGGAAAACACTTTAATTGAACCGCATTCAAAAGGTGAAAAAATTGGAACCGGATTTGCAACTTTGGGAGAGTATATTAGGTTGATGGTGTTCCCTTATGAATTATCATTTTATTATGGCTTTGCAAAAACGAATAGTGCTGATTTAAGAAGCGGATGGGTTTGGCTAATTATAATAATACACTTGGGAATGCTGTTTTTAGCATTTTTTCATATTCGAAAAAACCCACTGATTACAATTGGAGTTTTTTGGTACTTACTCTCAATTTTACTTTTTAGCAATTGGGTTGAATTGGTAGCAGGTATGGTAGGTGAGAGACTCGCATTTACAGCATCAGCGGGTTTTTGTATCTTCATTACAGGTGTACTTTTCTGGTTAAAACCAGATTTAATCTTTAAAAAACCGGGAATAGTTGGATCCATGGTTATTGTTGTAGTTATCTTGTTTGCAGGTCGAACAATAACGAGAAATAAGGATTGGAAAAACACGCTTACGCTAATGGGACATGACATTGGGCATTTAAAGAATTCATCTCAAGCAAACAATATGTATGCGATGAATTTAATGGCCGAAACGAATATAAATAAAACACTTACCCAACAGGAAGTGTTGGATATGAGAAAACTAGCAGTCCATCACTTTAGAGAGGCTGTTAGAATTTATCCTGACTATTTTAATGTTTATGTGGACATGGCTCGAGTGGCACTACTTACAGGCGAATATCAAATTGGAATTGAAGCTATAGAAAAAGCAATAAAGATTGACCCTAAAAATCAGTATTCGTATTATTTCTCTTTAAGTCTTTTGGAAAAAACAGGAGACTACGAAACGTATTTGAAACATGCGAAAATCTTATTTGATTTGGCTGAAAATCAAGAGTCATACGGAGGTCTTTCTCGTGGTTATTTCCTGCTGAAAGACTATCAAAAAAGTAAAGATGTATTGCTCGATGGGCTTTCAAAATATCCAGACAATGAAGGCTTGAAGTACAATTTAAAGTTTGTAGAAGAAACAATGAAAAACCAGTAGTTTCATTATTTTCTTAAAAAAAAGTGGGAAGTCAGCACTTTTTGTTTCTGCTTTTTTTGTTCCCGCAAAATTTAAATTATCTTTGCAGCAGTTCATTCAAATAGACTTATGAAGAAAGGTGGAGGGATAGGCCCTTTGAAACCTTGGCAACCTGTTCGTATAGAAAAAGGTGCCAAATCCGATCTCTTTTACGGGAAAAGATAAGTTTAGCTCGATTTCCTTCAAGCTTCAAAGTCAAAAAAAATGATGCAATTATGAAGGATATAAAATCCATTTTAAAAGAAAGAATATTAGTGCTAGACGGAGCAATGGGAACCATGATTCAGCGCTATAATCTAGAAGAAGAAGATTTCAGAAGAGGTTGGTTTGAGAACCACAATAAACCACTTAAAGGAAACAATGATTTATTGTCATTAACTCGACCTGAGATTATAAAAGAAATTCACGCTGCATATTATGAAGCAGGAGCAGATATTGCTGAGACGAATACCTTTTCTGGAACAACAATCGCACAGGCTGATTACGATTTGGAATCTGCCGTTTATGATATAAATTTCCAAAGCGCTAAAATTGCCAGGGAGGTCGCTGAAGAGTTTACCGCAAAAGAGCCCAATAAACCGCGATTTGTGGCAGGTTCAATTGGACCAACCAATCGAACGGCGTCCATTTCTCCTGATGTTAATGATCCAGGTTTTAGAGGAATTACATTTAACGAGTTAGTTGAGGCTTATACATTGCAAATTAATGCATTAATAGATGGAGGGGTCGATATTCTATTGGTAGAAACTGTATTTGACACATTAAATGCCAAAGCCGCACTATATGCCATTGATGAAGTTTTTGAAGTACGAAAGATGAAATTACCGATCATGGTTTCTGGTACAATTACAGATCAGAGTGGAAGGACATTAACCGGTCAAACAACAGATGCGTTTTTAATTTCAATTGCACATATGGATTTACTTTCTGTTGGGTTGAATTGTGCGCTTGGAGCTTCTATGATGCGCCCGTATTTACAAATTTTAGATAAACAATGTGAGTTTGGTGTAAGTGCTCATCCGAATGCTGGATTACCCAACGAATTTGGTGAGTACGACGAAACAGCTGAATTAATGAGTGAACAAATTAAAGCGTATCTAGACGAAAGCCTAGTCAATATTATTGGTGGATGTTGTGGAACTACTCCTGATCATATCAAAGCAATCGCTGATTTGGCAAAAAAATATTCACCTCGTAAAATTCCTGTTCATGTCAACTAAAGCAACTTTAAAATTATCTGGTTTAGAACCCTTAATTGTTACCCCGGAGAGTAATTTTGTCAATGTAGGAGAACGCACGAATGTAACAGGTTCTCGTATGTTTTTGCGTTTAATTCGAGAAGAAAAATTCGATGAAGCGATTTCAGTTGCTCGTGAGCAAGTGGAAGGGGGTGCTCAAATCATCGACGTGAACATGGATGAAGGTATGATCGATGGAAAAGCGGCCATGGTTAAATTTTTAAATTTAATAGCGGCCGAACCGGATATTGCTCGCGTACCTGTTATGATAGATAGCTCCAAATGGGAAATTATCGAGGCTGGTCTTCAATGTGTTCAAGGTAAAGGAGTTGTTAATTCAATTTCGTTGAAAGAAGGAAAAGAAACGTTTATTGCCCAAGCGAAAAAGGTGAAACGCTATGGAGCTGCCGTAATTGTTATGGCGTTTGACGAAGATGGGCAGGCTGATACTTACCAACGACGTATTGATATTTGTGAACGGTCTTATCGTATTTTGGTTGATGAGGTAAAGTTCAATCCAAATGATATCATTTTTGATCCAAATATTTTTCCAGTTGCAACAGGAATGAGCGAACACAACAACAATGCAGTTGATTTCTTTAGAGCAACTAAATGGATTCGTCAAAATCTTCCAGGGGCACACGTAAGCGGTGGAGTTTCAAATGTTTCTTTTTCATTTAGAGGGAACAATATTGTCCGTGAGTCGATGAATGCAGCATTCTTGTATCATGCTATTCAGAATGGAATGGACATGGGCATTGTTAATCCATCAATGCTAGAGGTGTATGACGATATTGAAAAGACATTGCTTGAGTTAATTGAGGATGTTTTATTAAATAGACGGGAAGATGCTACAGAACGATTGTTGGAACATGCTGAAACAGTTACTGGAGAGGGAAAACAACGTGTTGTTGATTTGTCTTGGAGAGAGAAATCTGTGCAAGAAAGATTGACTTATGCACTAGTGAAAGGTATTGCGGATTATGCCGAAGTTGATGTTGAAGAATGTCGCCATTTGTATAATCGACCTATTGAAATCATAGAAGGTCCTTTAATGGACGGAATGAACGTGGTAGGAGATCTTTTCGGTAGTGGAAAAATGTTTTTGCCACAGGTGGTAAAATCCGCTCGAGTAATGAAAAAGGCAGTTGCATATTTATTGCCGTTTATTGAAGAAGAGAAGGGAGGTGGCAGTCAATTCAATGGTAAAATATTAATGGCGACTGTTAAAGGTGATGTGCACGACATTGGGAAAAACATTGTTGGCGTAGTTTTAGGGTGTAATAATTATGAAATTGTTGATTTAGGTGTAATGGTTCCGCCAGAGCGCATTATCGAAGAGGCAATTAAACAGAATGTTGATATTATCGGTTTGAGCGGATTAATAACTCCTTCATTAGACGAAATGGTTACTGTAGCCAAGGAAATGGAACGTGCAAACTTAAATATTCCGTTGATTATAGGCGGAGCCACAACTTCTCGTGTGCACACCGCCGTAAAAATAGAAGAACATTACAAGCGTGATCAAACTATACATGTTTTAGATGCCTCGCGTTCTGTTACGGTAGTTGAAAAATTATTGGGACAACGAAAAGGTGATTTTGTGTCTGAAGTGAAAGCTGATTACCTCAAATTAAGGGAGCATCATGCAAAACATCGAGCTCAGAAAGAGATTTTAACCTTGGAGGAAGCGCGTTCGAATAAACTTAATCTTGACTGGGAGAATGAAGATATTTTTACACCGAATTTCTTAGGTGTAAAACAGGTTTTTGTTAAGGCAACTGATTTGTTTGATTATATCGACTGGACACCGTTTTTTAGAACGTGGGAGTTACATGGTAAATACCCTGCAATTCTTACTGATGACGTTGTTGGTGAAGCAGCATCTAAGTTATTTGAAGATGCAAAAGTAATGTTGGAAAAAATTCACGATGAATCTTGGTTGGATTACAAGGGAGTAGTGGGAATTTTCCCCGCAGCATCTGTAGGTGATGACATTGAAATTTATTCGGACAATTCAAGAGAGAATGTCATTCATGTTCAACATACAATTCGTCAACAAACGAAGAAAGCTCAAGGAATCCCAAATCATGCTTTATCCGATTTTATTGCGCCAAAAGATTCTGGAAAAAAAGATTTTATAGGTGGATTTGTTGTCACTTCAGGGCTGAATATAGAAGACAGAGTGACTAAATTTGAAAAAGACCATGACGATTACAATTCGATTCTATTAAAGGCTTTAGCAGATCGGTTGGCTGAAGCATTTGCCGAGTACCTTCATGAAAAAGTAAGGAAGGAAATTTGGGGATATGATGTTTCAGAATCGTTGTCAAATGAAGATTTAATTAAAGAAAGCTATAAAGGAATACGCCCCGCTCCAGGTTATCCAGCATGTCCTGATCACACGGAAAAAACTGGATTGTTTAGCTTGTTGGATGCAACGAACTTGACAGGGGTTAATTTGACGGACAGTTTAGCAATGCTTCCAGCTGCGAGTGTTTCAGGGTGGTATTTTGCAAATGCACAATCAAAATATTTTGGAGTCGGAAAAATCGGAATGGATCAAGTGAAGTCTCTTTCGGAACGAAAGGGAATAGAACTGGATAAAATGGAACGTTGGTTATCTTCAATTATTCACTAAAAAGATAAAGCAGCTCGAGAGAGCTGCTTTATCATAACCTAACCTAACCACTATTCACTGAAAAAGATTTCTAGAATGATACAATCAATGCTAGAATCAATCTTTACTCTACAAATATACAGACACTTATTTGAATAGGAAAGTTCTAAAATCCACATTTTTGGAATTATAATAACTTCATTTTTTTGGATTTTTTAATAATAGGATTTCAAGTTTGAAATTATCACATTCATGGGGAAAAAGTATGTATTCATAGAATAACCACAATTTAATCCTTGGATTCCTATTTATTAAAAAAAAGTACAATATTCGACATAAGCATTTAAATTATCGATGAATGTAAAGCAATTTAAATAATGTTTAACATGAAAAGAGGTGCATATTGCAGACACAAAAAAAGGAAAGACATTTCTGCCCTTCCTTTTTTCAACTTAAATTATCCGAACTATCAGATATTGCTTTTCATTTGCCATTTGAATGTTTTATAAATCCAAACCTTTAATTTGAACATCAACAAGTACAATACTGGTATGATGATCAAGGTTAAAAAGGTAGCAAAGGTTAATCCATAAATTATAGCCCACGACATTGGCGAGAAGAAAACATTGTTGTCACCTCCAATGTATATTTTCGGATCGTATGAGGTAAAAAAGCTAAAGAAATCAATGTTGAATCCAACCGCAAGTGGAATCAATCCGAGTACTGTCGTAATTGCAGTTAATAGTACAGGTCTTAAACGAGTTTTACCACTTTCAATTGTCGCTTTAACAACTTCATCATATGGAAGAACGTCAAATTCGCCCATTCCCAATTCTTCGCGTCGCTTTTTTCGTAACAAGTTTGTATAATCAATCAAAACGATTGCATTGTTAACAACAACTCCGGCGAGTGAGATAATTCCAATCATGGTCATCATTACAACGAAGTTTTGTCGCGTAATCACTAAACCGAGTAAAACACCGATAAGCGAAAGAACAACAGTTATCATAATTACTGTAGGCATTGAATAAGAGTTAAATTGTGCCACAATAATTAATAAAATTAAGAAGACTGCAATCATTAACGCTTTACTTAAAAAAGCCATTTCTTTCTCTTGTTCTTCTTGTTGTCCCGAAAATTTAAATGAAACGCCGTCCGAAATGTTACCTTCTTCTTGGAATTTTTCCAAGCGTGTTCTTAACGTATCAACTAACTGAGTTGGATTAAAGCCTTCGTTGACATTGGATGAAATATTCACTAAAGGTATTTGATCTTTTCGAACAACAGCCGAGTATGAACTAACCTCTTTTGGCTCTTCAATAACAGAGCGGATAGGAATATTTAAAAGAACCCCTTGGTTGTTTCTAAAAATTAAGCGTTGATCTAAAAGAGCGTCTAGGTCTTCTCTGTTCTTTTTGTCAAATTTAACAACGATATCGTATGTTTCTTCTTTTTCGGTGAATGTTGAAATATCCTGACCAAGAAGAGCTGCGCGAATAGAATTACCAACTTGTGATGTCGAAGCATTTAATTTTCGGACCTGCTCTCTGTTCACTGAAATTGGAATTTCAGGTCGATCAGATTCAACATTAAGTTTTAGTTTTTCAACTCCTTTGATATTTTGTTTGTCTAAATAAGCCTTAATTTTTTCCGCTTCAGAAATAATTTTACCATATTCGCCTCTTCCTGTAATATCAATACTTATTGGGGCTCCTTGAGGTGGTCCTTGCTCATCCTTAGAAGCAGTTATCTCAATATCTGCTGTAAATTGACCTTTTAATCCATCCTGAATTTTACGTAAAATATCTGATGTCTCTATTCCGTTACGAAATTGTGACTCAACAAAATTAATTGAAACACGCCCTTTATTTGGAGTACTGTTCATTGTTACTCCTTGAGCTGGATCGCTTGTCCCTTCACCAACTTGAGCAATAATGGATTGAATTAATCGCTCATCCACTGGAACGCCGGTTGTATCATCTTCATCCATGTATTCCGCTAGAATAGCATTGATTTTCTCCTCAACTTGAAGTGTTGTTGCATTAGTAACTGTGATATCAGTACCAATTGGATGCGAAATAAAAACATTAACATAGTTGGGTTGATTCACTGGGAAGAAATCGATTTTTGGTGGAAAAACACCCATCAAAACGAATGATAAAATAAGTAACCCAAAAGTACCCAATAAGAACTTGCGCGGACGTTTTCCAGTTAATGCGAATTTTAATAAACGCTCATACGCTACCTCTAATTTTGGTAAGAATTTCGTTTGAAAACGAATTGTTCCTGGATACAATACAAAGAAGTTTAAAAGCATTATTAATCCCACAAAAATCAATAAATTGCCAATTCCAATTCCACCCATGATTAATGCTAGAATACCAATTCCACTAATGATTAGAGCATTTCTAACTACCTTCTTGCGATTTGGTTTGTCTTCTGTTACTTTCATGTAAACCACGGCCAAAACTGGGTTAATAACCAATGCAACAAACAAAGATGAACCAAGAACGATCATTAAGGTAATTGGGAGATACTTCATAAATTCCCCCATGATTCCAGGCCAAATTGCCAGAGGTAAAAATGCGGCCAAGGTTGTAGCGGTTGACGCAATAATTGGCATGGCAACTTCTCCAACTCCGGTAATAACTGCTTTTGTTGAGGACAATCCTTCGTCCATGTGTCTATAAATATTCTCAACAATTACGATTCCATTATCCACTAACATTCCTAAAGCCAAAACAAGGGAGAACAATACCATTACGTTTAATGTCACGCCCATAGCTTGAAGAATCATAAAAGACATTAACATCGAAAGAGGGATCGCGACTCCGACGAATAATGCATTTCTCAATCCAAGAAAGAAAAGTAAAACACCTACAACCAGTATTATTCCTAGTAAAATGGAATTTTCTAAATTGGACACCATTTCTCTGGTATTGTTTGATTGGTCATTGGTTATAGAAGCAGTAACACTTCTTGGAATTACTCCTGATTTTTTTGCATTCGAAATGATATCTGCAATTTTGTCGGATGCATCCAACAGGTTTTTACCTCCCATTTTTTTAACATCCAACATCACAACAGGTTCACCAAACTCACGTGCATATGAAGTAGTGTCTCCGTTTCCGAATTCTACTTTTGCGATATCCTCTAGCTTTACAGGAAAGTAATCATCCTGTTTTACAATAATTCTCCCAAGCTCTTCGGCATTTCTAAATTCACCTTCGATACGAATTGTTTTTCGAACCCCGTCCATTAAAATTTCTCCGCCTGGAATAGTTTGGTTTTCTGAACCTACGGCATTTTGAATATCACTTAATGTAACATTGACACTTTGTGCCTTAATTGGGTCAACTTCGATTCGCATCTCTTGTTCCTGAATACCGCGAATATCTACTTCACTAATTTCCGTTAAATCTTCAATTTGATCTTCTAATTCTTCTGCGACTTCTTTAAGTAGAGATGCATTATTTCCACGTAAATTTATATTCATTATCGGCATTTGAGAAGGGTCAACTTCAAAAATGTTTGGTTCAACCGGAAGTTCTGGGAAGTCAACCTTTGTTCGCGCTTTATCAACGGCGTCTTTTACTTTTTGAAGCGCTTTATCCACGCTCATTTTAAAGTCGAATTTTGCGCGAATGGTAACATAACCATTCACAGCGTTTGAGTTTACTTCATCGAGTAATTTAATTCCACCAATCTCTTTTTCAATTGATTTAGCAATTTTCTCTGCCATGTATTTCGGAGAAGAACCTGGTTTAGCAATACCGACATAAATCTCAGGTATTTGTAATTCCGGGAAGTTTTCTTTCGGCATAGAGTTATACGAGAGAAATCCACCTAAAAAAATAATAGCCGCGATTAAGAATACTGTTTTACGGTTATTTACCGCAAGTGTAGAAAGGGGAAATCCTTTTTTTTCTTTTTCCATCTTGTTTGTAATTTTGTCTTATTTCGTTCTCACGACATCATTTTCTGCAATACCTCTAGCACCTTCAACGATTACTTCTTGACCCGCTTTGAGTTTATCAGAAACAATTAGTGCTTCGCCATTGAATTTGTCAACGACCTCAATGTTTACTTTAACAGCGACTAATTCTCCTTTGGAATTCTTTTTAGCGATATAGATATAATCATTATTGTTTTGATCTTTAGAAATGCTGATAGAAGGAATAACCAAACCATTTTCTACTTCCAAATCAGTGACACTAATTTCTGTTAACATGTTCGGTAATAGAAGCGTGTTGTTTTTGATTGAAGACATGATTCTAAACGTTCTATTTGTTTCTTCAATATAGTTTCCAACGTTCGTTATTTTCAAATTAAAAACTGTGTCTGAATAGTTTGGAAGTCGAACTGAAATATCTGTTCCTACTTTTACGTTTGGAAGATGCTTTTCAGAGAGCGTTGCCACAATATCAACATTTGAATTGTTTACCAAACGAACGATCGGCGCTTGTGGACTTGCCATTTGACCAACTTTTGCATAAACGGCGTCAATAACACCAGAGAACGGTGCTTTGATTAGTGCTTTACCGCGTTGAGTATTTAATGAATTCATGCTTGCTTTCAATGAAGAAACTTGATTTTTAGCTGTTTCCAAATCGAATTCCGATCCAACTCCTCTTTTGTTCAATTCCAATTGTTTAGAATACATGTATTCCGCATATTCTAATTGGGTTTTAATCTCTTCAACATTTGAAGAAAGAATGGAAGCATCAACTATTGCGATTACCTGACCTGCACTTACCTTTTGTCCTTCTTTCACGTTAACAGCCGTAATCAGTCCTCCCATCTCTGCACCTAAAAGCACGTCTTTATCGGTTTCTACACTTCCTTGTACTCGAATTTCATGTGTAAAACGCTTGTTTTCTATTTTACTAATTTTTACCAAAGGTAAAGCGTCAGCTTTGTTTTCTTTCACTTCTGGTTCTGCACCGCATGACGCAATTGTTAATGAAAGCGGTAAAATTGCTAGTATTCCGATTAATTTTCTTTTCATCGTATTAATTATTTGGTAAAATTTTGTTGTATAATTTGTCTAGTGATAATTGAGATTGGAACAGTTCAACCATAGATCCAATGTACTGCGATTGAGCCATCATAAGTTGATTGTGTTTTTGTGTAATTGTTATACTATTTCCTTTCCCTATTTGTTCCTTTATGATTTCGTTTTGATAAATCGATTTCGCTAAAGCGACATTCTGTTCTTGAAGTTCCAATTTGTTTTTGGCTCCCCGTACATTGTTTCTGAATTGCAATTCTTGGAATTGAAGACTTTGTTCTAGCTGTTTTAAATTGTTTTCGTTCTTCATTAAAGTAACCTTAGCTTGAGCTGTTCGAGCATATCGAGAAAGTCCAGAGAAAACAGGAATATTTAAGCTTAAACCCCAAAGAGTTTGCGGGAACCATTTTTCATTGGCGAAAAAATTAAACTCATTTCTGTATGCTGAATAAGTGTGCTTAAAAAACGCATTTAATGTTGGAAGGTTTTTATATTGATTTAGCTTTACATTGTACTTAGAAAGTTGAACTTGTTGTTCGGATATTTGATATTGAATGTTCTGATAGATATCCTCTCCATCGCTTAAGGACGATTTTGCCATTAATTCTTCTGGAGTATTAACTATTTCAAGTGCTTCTTTGATCGGATAGCCCATAGATAACTTGAGCATATTCAGTGAGTTTTCATAATTGATATTGGCAATCGTTTGGGCACTTTTTGATGTCAATAGAGAATAGTTCAATTGATCCATATCTTCCTTCAAAATCATTCCAAGTTCGAAGTAATTTGATTGCTTAAGTATTAATTTTTCGGTTGTAAATACAAGTGAATCAATAAACGTTTTATTCGATTTTGCCACAGAGGCCATTTCGTACGCTTGAATTACGTTAAATGCAATATCTTCGTTTGAAAGATTTGCTGCAGTTTTTTGAAAGTTTAAAAAGAAATTTGCAGCTTTCAATCCAATAATGTAGGAACCATCAAATAATATCTGATTAACCTGAAGCGAAGCATCAGAGGTGAAATCCGTACCTGCTTTAAATGAAATAGTTTCACCTTCAGGTGCGCTTGGATTGATAAAGTTGGCTCCAACAACCTGAACCGGCAGGTTGATAAAGTGATTAAATGATCCCGTGATTCCAACTTGTGGCAATCCTATTCCTCGCGTTTCAACAATTTGCTGACGCGCGATTTCTATGTCATGTTGTGAATTTAGAATTGTCAAGTGGTTTTCTAACGCGAATGACTTTGCTTCTTCTAATGAAAAAGACCTTGTTTCTTGTGCAAAGGAAGAAAAGGAAAGTATTCCAATTAACCATGCACTAGCATATTTATACATTGTATTCATTATTAAAATTATTTTTTAAATAGTTTTTTCCATTTTCGTTTACAAGTCCATGAAATTGGAAACGCATGATTTCCTTAAAAAGATCTTGGAACTGAAAATCAGGCCATTTGTATACATCCGTATTCATAATAGTATCAAAAGTTGAAACGTAAAGCCTTGCAATCACCTCTACATTTAAATCATCCCGATAATATTTTTCTTCAATTCCACGATTAATATTTCGACTAATGGCCGTAAGTACAAAGTTCCATTTGTGGTCTTCTAATATTTGCCAAGCTTCATTATGATGCTTTTTTAAATCGTAGAAAATTGCCGGGTTTACGTTGTTTACACGCTCGACAACCATCCTACTAATTTGAATTAAAGCTTCTAGTGCGTTTTCGGTATGACTTTGAATTTTCTGACACATTTTTTCTTCAAATTCCAACGTTCGTTTGATCATGGTTACAATCAAGTCATTCTTGTCTTCGAAGTATTTATAAATCGTTTTTTTGGAAACACCTAAATGATTTGCAAGATCATCCATGGTCACACTCTTGATGCCGTACTTGAGATATATCAAGGAAGAACGTTCAATTATGTCTAGTTTTTTCTTATCCATGAGGCAAAGGTATATAATTATTACACATAGGAAACGATAAACAGATAAAAAGTTTCCAAAGTTTTTTGAATGATATTATTATAACGTCATTTTCTTAGTATCTTCGTTTAAGATGTCAACAATAAAAATTTTCACAGACGGCTCTGCAAAAGGTAATCCTGGTCCAGGTGGTTACGGCATTGTTATGCGTTTTGGTGAGAAAGAAAAGGAAATATCTCAAGGGTATAGATTGACAACGAATAATCGCATGGAGTTAATGGCGGTTATCGTGGCGTTAGAAAGTTTGAAAACAGACAAGCATCCAATCAGTATATATTCAGATTCTAAATATGTTATAGACTCGATAACCAAAGGTTGGGTTTTTGGGTGGGAAAAAAAGAATTTCAAAGGAAAAAAGAATATTG
Organism: uncultured Flavobacteriales bacterium; assembly: GCA_913059205.1. GTDB lineage: Bacteria > Bacteroidota > Bacteroidia > Flavobacteriales_D > Crocinitomicaceae > UBA4466. Next base: position 14,843 of record CAJXRM010000015.1, on the reverse strand, counting down.
ATTTATGGAAACGATATTTAAAATTGCATCCAAAATTTAAGATCAATTACACTTGGGTCAAAGGTCATAATGGACATCCAGAAAATGAGCGTTGTGATGTTTTGGCCGTTCAAGGGGCTGAATCTAAAAATCAATTGATTGACTCCTATTTTGAGGAAGTTCAGAGTAAAGAGTTGTAATCATTCGAGTAGTAAGACGCTGTGTGATTTCAATTCAGTTTTAAATTCTTCCTCTGATGTAATTAGAAAAACAACAGTGGTTTCCTCCTTTGATTCTGGAATTTTAACGTAAAAAGCATACGAATTAAATTTGTTTGGCTTGCAAATTGGAGTGCGAACTCTAAAGGGAATTTCTTTTACTTTTTCACCTTGGACTATTTTACCATGAAGTTGAGCGTTATGAAACCCTGAATTTGCTTTTAATTCAGCATTAATTTTAATCCATCTGTTTTTACCTTTTCCAATGTTCGTATCCACAATAATTGCAGGAACAGAATTCGCGATGTGAAGTTTTTGTCTTTTGGACGAGAAAGATAAAATACGCTTATTAAATTGTGATTCATCATCAATTATTTCATCGGTATCCAATAAACTCATGTCCAAAGCAGAAGGGTTGCTGTCCAAATATATTCTGCTATAATACAAGGCGTTCATTCCTTTGTAATGGATAACATTCGTATTATATTGACCAATTTGGAAAAAATTAACTGCTATCAAATAGATTCCGAGCAAATGGAATAAATAGCGCCATTTTTGTTGTTCAACATAGTGAATAAATGAGGCAAATGCCAGTGCAAAAACGGGATAACTTTGAACCATTGCTCGGGTAGAAAATGTTGCGCCATATTTGTAATCTGACCAAGCAATAATAATCCAGATGTTTAATAAACAAAAAATTAAAACAGATTTCCTAAAAACCATTTTTCTCATAAAGAAGAACCCAAGGATAAAAAACAAGGTGATAGGCGTATAAATAAACCACCCATTTTCAAAACCAAATAAGACTCTAAACCAAGGGTTTAGGAAGTACCATTTACTTCCAACATCATAGATAAAAGAACCAGATGCCATTTTCCAATAAACAAGTTGAGGCAAAACACCAATTATTCCGAAAAGAACCACAATCAGAAAGTGACTTCGGTATTTTTTAACTTTTTGCCATTTTTTAACTTTGGATTCTTTGGTATGCGTATCCCATAAAAGTGGAATAAATAGCATTATCGCTTCAGTTGGTCTTGAAATAGTTGCCAAACCAATGATTAGACCTATTAATGCGGCCCATTTAAGTTTGGGACTTTCATGCCATTTGATTGTGCAAAAGATTACGAGAACATAAAGTGGAAAAATAAACGCATGACTTTGCGCACTGTCAATTGATATGTATTGAATTAAATTTGTTGCGAGAGTGATAAAAAGAAGAGTTAACATAGTTACTTTATCACTGAAGTAACGAAGTAATATATGCCTTAATAGGAATAAAGCAAGAATAAAATAAACTATTGCACCAAAGGCTATGCTATACTGGTAAGGAGGTGAAAAGCCATCTGCCTTGTACGGGCTAAAACTCGCGATAGCATGACCAATCATAAAAAATGGTGCTTGCATAATCGCTATTCCTCCTAAATATTTGAAAACATAGTTGCCGTTTTCAACTTTATTTGCTTGATATAATTGATCTCCGGTTAGTTGATATTCCTCTTCAATTTTCGGTAGCCATTTCAATTCTGTAACGTCATTATAGATAATTGTACCTGGTAAGTACATATAATATCCAAATGCATCCCATGTTGTAACTTTTAATGGGTCGCCTTTCTGGAAGTCAGTATAGGCAAAACGAAACTGAATAAAAATCAGAGAAATTACCAGTAAAGCACAAAAGGAGAGCTTGTTTTTCATTCTCCATTTTTTATCAAGCACGCCTTCATAAAGGTGTAAATGATAGGGTGAGGAATTTCTCTTGTGGATGATATTTGAGGACAAAATCCGCAGCCCACAAAGAATTTTTTGTTTTTCAAGCTAATAATTTCAGGATCTTCGAATTGATTATAGGCTTCAACATCCGCAATATTATCCTGGAGTTGTTGAATAAGTTGTGGGTATAAACTATAGCGTGTCGAGGTTAACTCAATATTCGAATAGTTTTCATACAACTTTCGAAATGACGATGTGTGAGGGGCGATGATCAACTTTTCAAATTGCTCACCATCTACCAAATTGTCCGAAATCAACTTTTCATTTCTACCATTCAATTGATAAGTGCTGATTAAAACATCCAAAAGAGTTTTGTACCCATCACCAGTAATTAAAGTAGGAATGTTTTTACCAATAATTTCTTTCATGATTCCATACAAGAAAAATGGATTCTGAATTGGTCCTGGTGCAATCCAGAAACCATCATATTGTTGAAATTGTTGCGATCGAAACCCAATGACTTCGCTCAATTTTACCCAATAATAATTTACATCAATGTCAAGAAATTGAGCAGAGTGATCTATTGCCAAATTGGTCGCGTGATGAGAGTTATACGTGAAATTGTAATCACCAATTATGGCTATCTTTAAACTCTGACTCATTAAGCTATACGGATTTACCGCTATATTTTATCTTTTGAACCAGCCTTCGTAAACCGCGTTGTTGATCAAAATAGAATCTGTCATCGGCACTCCTGGTAGTCCACCTGACATATCTGTCCAATCGTTATACACATAACATTTGAAATTACAGATGAATTTAGAGTAATCTCCAGATGAATCAGAACCTTGAATAATACTTGATGGAACAAATTCAACAGTTTGAGCGAAAACACTATTTTCTCTAGAAACGAAAATGGAGTCATTTTGTGTTCTGTACACTACTTCAAACCCGTCGAATGCAAATTCTTTATACACAGGAAGTGTGTTTGCCAAGAAAAAATCGTTAAATGGCGTTAATTCCGGACGGTAAGTTCCAAGTGAAGAGCTCCAAGAGATACTTCCAACACCGATTCTAACCATTGCACTGTTTTGACTTGAGATTAATCCAAAAGTATATTGTGCCTTGCTCGTTCCACCAGAGGATTGGATTGAAATATCTGAAACACCTTCATAACCACTCACATATTGAGTATATTGAGTGAATTGACCTCCTATATCTCCTTCAAAGCTTGCTTTCAAGTCAACCATTTGTTCAGGTGCTGGTATAACCTCATGATCAATACATGAGTTAAGTGTCAAACCGATAATTGCGACGAAAAGTAGATTAATGCGATTCATATTTTTAGTAGATTTTAATTGCCTAAAGTATAATATAATGCTTTCAAATGTAAAAACATTACATCTAAAGTACGTAAAAAAATACTAAATGGTTGCCAATAAATATAAATTAGGCTCTAATTTGACGCAATGGAGCACTAATAGTAAGTAAACTCATGTCAATTTTATTATTTGTATTGTCTGTAAAAAGCGCAGTATACAACACTTCTCCATCGTACATTTTTTCAGTTTTAAATAAATTTGAAAAATCAAAAAATTGATTTGTTTTACTCAGTTGATTCATCACCTGATTCAATTGAGTGTGAGTGATGATGATATCAGTTTCAAATTTCATGTGACCCTTATGAATTTCACCTTTCACTAAAACTTCGTTGTCATTTGTTTCAAATAAAACATGTTTAATATCTAGTACTTTTCCTTTTGAAGACATATCTCTCTAATTATTGGTTCGATACAAATATCTTCTATAAGTACGTAAAGTATTTACGTTGTAAGATTTATAGAATAATATTCGATTTTATTCGCTCATTGCTCTTAAAAAATGTACTTTCATTCTTTCGAAAAACAAACTAGAATGAAGTATACACGAATTGATAAGGAGTTGTTTATCTCCAATAGAAAGAATTTTGTTAAAAAAATGGAGGGGTCGGCACTTGCTGTTTTTAATTCAAATGACATTTATCCAATTAGCGCTGACAGCACAATGCCGTTTCAACAACACCGCGATATTTTTTATTTATCTGGGGTGGACCAAGAAGAAAGTATTTTGGTTATTTCGCCAAATTCGAAAAATGAAGCTCACAAGGAAGTGCTATTTCTAAAAGAAACCAATGAGCATATTGCTGTTTGGGAAGGAGAGAAATTAACTAAAGAAGCTGCATTTGAGACTTCTGGGATTAAAACTGTTTATTGGCTAAGTCAATTTGACACTATTTTTAAGCAAATGATGTGTGAAGTGGATAAGGTGTACTTAAATACGAATGAACATCTTCGAGCGAATACAGAGGTTGAAACGCGTGAAGATCGTTTTATTAAGAAATTAAAAAATGATTATTTGTCACATCAAGTAATGCGAAGTGCACCAATAATGCACCAAATCAGATCTATTAAAAGTCCAATTGAAATTGAATTGATGAAAAAGGCATGTTCAATTACCAAATTAGGGGTTGAACGTCTCTTGAAGTTTGTTAAACCAGGTGTTTTTGAATATGAAATTGAAGCAGAATTAATTCATGAATTTGTAAAAAATCGCTCAAAGGGATTTGCGTACACCCCAATTGTTGCTTCAGGAGCGAATGCATGTGTTCTTCATTACATTGAAAACAATTGTGAATGTAAAGATGGAGAAGTGATCTTGTTAGATGTTGGTGCAGAGTATGCAAATTATGCTTCTGATTTAACCAGAGCTATCCCGGTGAACGGAAAATTCACTGACCGTCAAAAAGCAGTTTACAATTCAGTGCTTCACGTGAAAAAGGAGGCTGAAAAGCTATTGGTTCCTGGAACCCTGATGGTTGAATACCATAAAGAAGTGGGCAAATTAATGGAAGCGGAATTATTAAAGTTGAAATTAATCGATTCCACAGATATTAAAAATCAAAAGGCTGATTGGCCGGCGTATAAGAAATACTTTATGCATGGGACATCTCATTTTATTGGATTAGATACGCATGATGTTGGTTTATGGAATGAACCTATTCAGGCCGGAATGGTATTCACATGCGAACCAGGAATTTATATTCCAGAAGAAAAGTTGGGAATTCGATTAGAAGATGATTTATTGGTTCAAAAAAGTGGAGGACCATTAAATTTGATGGCAGATATTCCAATTGAAGCAGATGAAATTGAAGATTTAATGAATGGATAATATTGATCTATTGAACTACAGGGTAATCGGAGAAGGTTACCCTGTAGTTCTTTTACACGGTTTTCTTGAGTCAATTGATATGTGGAAATATCTTTCATTTGAAAAAGAATTTCTCTGCGTGTTAATCGATTTACCGGGACATGGTGATTCACTTAATTTTTCGAATTCCATGATTTCAATGAAGGCAATGGCGATTGAGGTTCGAAAAGTGATGGATGAATTGAATATAACCGAGTATTCAGTAATAGGTCATTCAATGGGCGGATACGTTGGACTGGAATTAAAACACATGGACAAAAGATGTCAGAAATTAGTTCTTTTGAATTCAAATTTTTGGCAAGATTCGGAATTAAAAAAAGAAGACCGAGGTCGCGTTGCAGAGATTGTGAAACAGAACAAGAACCTCTTTTTATACGAAGCAATCCCCAATTTATTTAATCATCCTGAGAAATACAATGAAGATATTAAATCAATTATAGCAACAGCAAAAAAAATGCAGGCGTCAGCTATTGGTGCGATTTCGAAAGCAATGGCCAATAGATCAAGTTTTATAGATGCTCTACCAAGTTTAAAAAATAATATATTGGTTATTCAAGGCGAATTTGATGAAATTGTTCCGTTGCAAAAAATGAAAGATGCACTTTCAGATTTCCCGGAATTAGCTGTGCACATTGTTGAATGCGGACACATGGCCCATATCGAGAAAACCGAATTGACACAAGGTTTAATTGGTGCGTTTTTGAAATAAAAAACGGAAACTTGCTAGTTTCCGTTGTCGTTAAATATCCAAATGTATTGGATTGTAGATTGTACTTTTGCGATCATAATTGTGCAGTTTTAGTGATGTTTACCTCTAAGTTACGCCGTTTGTTTTAACGAAATAAAAAAAACATGTGAACTGCATTTCAAATTTATTAAACGGTAATTAATCGAATGTTAAGTGATGTTAATTTAAACGAACTGTTAAGTTTCCATCAAAGAATGAATTTATTATTTCTATATTAGAATTGAATTGAACCAAACTTAAACTGTACAATTATGAAACTTAAGGCAATAGTAGTAGATGACGAGGAGTTCGCTCGTAAAAATTTAACCATGTTGTTGAATGAATTTTGTCCAGAAATAGAGGTGGTTGGAGAAGCGTCTGGTAAAAATGAAGCCATAAAAAGCATCAATGAAAAAAATCCTGATGTCGTGTTCCTAGATATTAGAATGCCATCTGGAGCCGAGGGATTTGAGCTTTTGGATGAAATCGAAGACAAGAATTTTTTAGTGGTTTTTGTTACAGCGTTTAAAGATTATGCAGTAAGAGCGTTCAATGCAAGTGCCGTGTATTATTTGCTTAAACCAATTGATATTGAGGAATTAATGCTAGCAACGAAACGTTTGGTTGAGACAAAAACAAAGTATTCAGAGTCACCAGGTAGTTATGAAACGTATTTTGAATCATTGAAGGATTTGTCAACAAATTTATTGAACAATAAATTGAGCAATAGAATTGCTATAAGTCATACAAAAGGATTAAAGGTAATAGAGGATAATACAATTACTCACTTGGAAGCAAGTGGAAATTGCACAACAATTTATTTTAAAGATGGTACTCGTTATCTAGACACACGTACACTTAAAACGTACGAAAATCTTTTAAATCCATCAAAATTTTGCAGAATTCATAAATCGCATATTATCAATCTAGAAATTCTTAAAGAGTACCTGAATGAAGATGGACATTTTGCTGTGTTGGAGGGAGGAATTCGCGTTCCAGTAGCGAGAAATAGAGTAACTGAATTTGTTAAGATGTTAAAAGCTCATTAATGATAAAAACTCTTGTTTTTAGCTTTTTGGTCGTATTTCAAAGTTTTTGTTTTGGTCAAAAATATGCCTTTGTAGAATACAGTACAGAAGAAGGACTTCCTCACTCTCAAGTCAGTTCAATTCATCAAGACAATAGCGGATACTTATGGATAGGAACCTTAAGCGGTCTTGCAAAATTCAGCGGTAGTAAATTCATAACCTATTCATCTCTAGACGGTTTGCTAAATAATAGAGTGGAATCACTTGATTTTATTGATGAGACGTTGTGGGTCGGACATGATGGCGGTGTTTCATATGTCAAAAATGGAGTGATAAAAAGTATCGCATTTGAAGGAAACGGCAATGAACGTTCTAGAGGTGTTTCAAAAGTTATTCGATTTGACGGTGAAATTGTTGTCTGTTCGAATGGTGGAGGCTTATTTAAAATTAAAAACAATCGCTTAGAAAAAATTGCGCTCAAAAATCAAGACTTTGAACGAATAAGAGATGCTTACGTTTATAATAACCAGCTGTATCTGGCTACAAAAGGAGGTGTGCTGGCGTCAAAAGACTTGAGAAACTTTACCGTTGTTCAGGGCTTGGGTGCCGGCAGTTTTTCAGGCATAGACGGGAAAGATGATAAGTTGGTATTTGCGACATACAATGATGGATTGTTTATTAGAGACATGAAAACATTTAAGCAAACGTATTATGATGCAGAAAAATTAAAATATAGTATTTACGGGTGCTATTTAGATCATTCAAACGAAATTTGGCTTAACACACTAGATGGAGTTATACGAATTGATGAAAAAGGGAAGCGATTTTTTTTCGATGAAGAAAATGGAATGCCCGTAAATATGACAAGTTGTATTTTCAACGACAATGCAAACAATATTTGGATAGGTTCACAAGGAAAAGGAATTTTTCGATTCCCATCTTCCGATTTTAGATATTATGATCAATCAAATGGATTTCCTAGTGATTTATTCATAACAGGATTCGAGGATCATTCGGGAGATTTTTATTTTGGAACATACGACAAAGGAATTGTTAAGCAATCAAAATCAGGTCAATTATCACAACTGATGACATCGGAAATGACCATTTGGTCATCACTCGCGAATTGTGACAAAAAACATTGGTTTGGGGCGAGCGGCGGACTTGTTTCTGTGGATATGAAAGGGAGAATTAACTCCTATAATGATGAAAAGAACGAAGGTCTTCCGGGATCAAAGATTACCGCCCTCTTTAAATTGTCTAATAATAGTATGTATGTTGGGGGCAATGAAGGAGTTTCCCTATATAAAAATGGTGAATTTAAAAGACTCGGCAACAAACAATTAGATATTGGAACTGTTAGAGATTTTGAAATGCGACATGACACGCTGTATTGCGCTTCAAACTTGGGATTGTTTATTTACACCGACAACAATTTTAAATTGGTTTCCCCTCCAAATCAAGTCGTTTATAATATTGAAATTGACCAATATAACGTTCTTTGGTATGGGACGGAAAGCGGCCTATATCGATACAAAAATGGGAAGGTTACGAAAGTCAACTTGTTGAATGACTTAGGGTCTAATTACACTAATTTCTTGAATTTCAGAGATGGTAAAATGTACGTAGGTACCAATAACGGTCTTTTCATTTTGTCAAATTTGAAGGCTGATAAACCAAGTTTTAAAAGATACGGAATCAGCGAAGGGATTATAGATTTGGAAACCAATTTAAATTCTGGTTTTTTTGATTCACACAATCGTTTTTGGTTCGGAACAGCTTCTGGACTTGTGAGTTATCAGCTTGACAATGAAGATCTTGTAGAGGCTAAGCCGAGAGTTCATCTTTTATCTATTTTGCTGAATTACCAAAGCTTTGATTATGAGAAGTATGCAGATTCATTGGATGGTAATGGCATTCCATACAACCTTGTTCTGCCAAGCTTTAAAAACAATTTGATTTTTGAAATGGATGGTGTTTCACTTGTTAATCAAAAAGCGCTCGGTTTCCAATTTAAGCTTGAAGGGTTAAGAGATGATTGGTCGACAATTACTGAAAATCCAACTATTACATTTACCAGTTTACCGCCCGGTGAATATGTTTTGCATGTTCGAGTTATGGATATCGACGGTCGACTGTCCAAAGAAATCCATTTCCCATTTGTTATTAATGAAGTTTTTTATAAAACGTGGTGGTTCATTTTACTTGAAATTTTACTTTTAGTTGGATTAATAATTTTACTTTTCAGATATAGAATTAGAAGAATTGCTGAGCAAAATGAAAAGGAAAGATTAAACCTAAAATCGCGATTACTTGCCTTAGAACAGCAATCAATGAATGCAAGTATGAATCGACATTTCATCTTTAATTCCTTGAATTCAATTCAATATTTTATTAATACTCAAGATAAATTATCAGCCAATAAATATTTAACCAATTTCGCGCAATTAATCCGTAAGAATCTTGACTCCTCTACCGCGAAAGACAATGTTGTCTCGTTAGAGGAAGAACTCGAGCGATTAAGGTTGTATTTATCATTAGAGTCTATGAGGTTTAATGACAGATTTGAATATCAATTTAACATAGCCGAAAATGTTGATGTTGAATCGGTTATGATTCCTCCAATGATTATGCAACCATTTATTGAAAACAGTATTATCCATGGAATTCTGCCGAGAGAAGAACAAAAAGGATTGATAAAAGTGGATGTTCATATAGAAAATGGTTATTTGAATATTTTAATTGTAGATAACGGGATTGGAATTACAGAAAGTTTAAAGGGGAAGAAAGATAATTCGGGAGATCATCGCTCTCAGGGAATGGAAATCACATCTAAACGTATAGAATTAATTCAAAAAATTTCAGATGACGATATATCACTTGAAGGTCCTGATCAAATCATTGATAGTAACGGTTTAATCAATGGAACGAAGGTTTTAATCAAAATACTGATGTTAGATTTGGAAAATTGAGAGAAAGATCCTATATTTGTTAGTAAGTATTTAGAAATGAAGCATTTTATTTACATATCGTTGTTGTCCTTAGGCGTTTTTGCTACCTCTTGTTCAAAAGAGGAAGTGGTAATCGCTGATGATTCAATCAATTCTGTTCCAACTTGGGATAATTCTTCTTCAGAAAAGAAGAGTGGTCAAGTTGAAGGTGGAGAAGGAACGGGAGAATCAGGATCGGCTGGTCAGTCAGGAGTTGGACCAACTGGTGGTGTTGTACCAGTACCAGGTGACATTACAGATCCGAATAATGATCCAGACGGAAAAAAGAAAAGATTATAATTTATTCAATAATATAAATAGAATCCTACATGTGAATCATGTGGGATTTTTTTTTTGCACTTAACTAAATAAAATATACAGTTCAAGTCTTTTTTTCAGAAGACAGCATTCCTTTCATTATCTTGTGTATAGAAGAAAAAATATATACATGTCTAGTAAAGTAAATAATGCACTGTTTGATTTAATTCATTCTTTAACAAAGTCTGAAAAAAGATATTTTAAGCTAATGTCTACACGCCATGCTATTGGTGGTGAAAACAATTACATAGTACTATTTGATGCAATAGACAAGCAATCCAGTTACGACGAAGATAAATTATTTAAAACGTTTAAAGGGGAAGCGTTTTTGAATAGATTTTCGATAACTAAAAAAAGACTGTACGACCATATCCTTTCTTCACTAGATGCATTTCATCGGATTAATTCCACAGAAGCTCAGCTGCATAAAATGCTTCACTCCTTTGAAATATTATTTGAAAAGTCGCTCTATGATCAAGGTCGGAGAATATTAAGAAGCGCAGAAAAATTGGCGGTGAAAAATGAAATGCATGAAATAGTGCTTTTAATCGCAAAAAAAGAACGCAAATTGATCGAAACTGAAGGAAATGAACTTGTTTCTATCGAACGAATCAATGAAATTTCAGCAAAGCTCAATAATTCGATTAATTCTGTTCTTCTATTGGAGAAGGTGTGGAATGTTAAAAGTCAGTTATTTGTATTGTTATCGAAAAAAGGAATCGCGAGAAACCAAGAAGAAATAGATGCATTTACGCGAATATGCGAACCTATATTAAAAGACCTGAATTATGAAATTGAAGAAAGTACTGAAATAAAGTATCTTCTCTTCCATACGCTAAGCGCCTATTATTATGCAATTGGAGATATGGAAAAGTCGTTTGGTCAATTACAAGCTAATTTAAACCTTTTTGAAAACAAGAAAGGGGTGATAAATATTGAAGCCAATAAACAAGTTTCTGTTTTTACGAATGCAATTTATGTCGCTGACCGATTAGGCTTCCACAAAGAGTCAATGAAGTACTTGGTACAGTTGAAGAAATTTGCAAATTCAATTGAACCAAATGAAGACTTAACGATTAAACTATTTTCGAGCATAAGTAGTATTGAATTTAGTTTGTTTATTCGAAAAGGTGATTTTGAAGGTGCAAAGAAAATTGCAGAGAAAGTTGAAACACAATTGAAGCAATTTGATTCAAAAATCACACCGCTTAGAAAGGCATTTTTGGAGTTTAAGCTGGCCGTAACCGCATTCGGTAGTCAAGACTATTCGAAGGCTTTGTTTTGGGTGAATCAGATACTAAATAATGCAGAGTTAGACAAAACGGAAGATATCGTTGGCTTCACGCAATTATTAGATTTGTTGATTCATATTGAGTTGAATCACGATAAATTATTGCCTTATTCATTAAAAAGCACAATGCGATTTTTTAAAACACGCAACAGACTTTATAATTTTGAAAAGATGTTTCTCCAATTTATCGGGAAGTTGATTAAATGTGAAGATCGATTTGAAATTGAAAACCTATGGGAAGAGTTGTACAATGACTTGGCAACCATAACGGATAATACATTTGAGAGCATAGTCTTGGAATACTTTGATTTTAAATCATGGGCAGAATCCAAACTTACTCAAAAATCATTCAATGTCGTTATTCAAGAAAAGTATTCAAAAAGCATTCGTTCCGCTTCTTGATTCTTTAAAAATGATTCCATCCTTGCGCCTGTAGTTCAATCGCAGAACCACTTTTATCTATGTAATACATACCATCATTTTTATGAGTGATATGTCCAATTGGCGTCATATGTGGATTTCCTTTTATTTTATCAAAATCCTCCTGCTTAATTGTGAAAAGTAATTCATAATCCTCCCCTCCATTTAGCGCGCATGTTACTGGATCTAAATTGAAGTCTATCGCGGTCATGGAAGTTTTGGCATCAATCGGAATTTTTTCGTCATAAATGTGACAACCAACCTCGCTTGACTTACAAATGTGCATGATTTCTGAAGCTAATCCATCTGAAATATCAATCATAGCAGTTGGAACTACATCCAATTCTTTTAGAAAGCGAATAACATCTACACGCGCTTCAGGCTTTAATTGGCGTTCAATAACGTAATCATGACCGTCTAGATCGGGCTGAATAGCCGGATTAGCATTGTACACCTCTTTCTCACGCTCTAGAACTTGCAGTCCCATGTAGGCAGCTCCTAAATCACCAGTTGCGATTAGAATATCATTTTCCTTCGCTCCAGAACGATAGGATATATTTGTTTTTTTACTACGCCCGATAGCCGTTATACTTATTGTCATTCCAGACATCGATGTCGAAGTATCGCCACCAATTAGGTCGACATTGTAGACTTTACAAGCCGTATTTATTCCTTCATATAATTCTTCCAAAGCTTCAATTGGAAAACGATTAGAAACTGCAATTGAAACGGTAATTTGTTCGGCTACAGCATTCATCGCACATATGTCGGAAACATTAACTGCAACTGCTTTATAGCCTAGATGTTTCAAAGGCATATACATTAGGTTAAAATGTACACCTTCAATCAACATATCAGTAGAAATGAGCTGAGCTTCTGTTTCAGATATAGAAACAACCGCTGCATCATCTCCAATACCTACCAATGTGCTTGAATTCCGATTTTCAAATTGTTTCGTAAGGTGATCAATTAATCCAAATTCACCTAGACTTTCTAATTCCGTTCTGTTCTCACTCATGCAGCTTAATTTTGCACAAAGCTATTTAAAAAACAGTAATTTAGTTGAAAAAGGATGTTAATCTATAGTAATTAACTCGTTTTTTATAGCGTACATAACGATGCCGATGACATTCTTCGCGCCTGTTTTTTTCATAATTCCAGATCTGTAACCGTCAATTGTTCGCGTACTTTTATGAAGCGCTTTTGCTATTTCGGCAGTTGAATACTCTCTAGAAAGTAATTCTATTATTTGACGTTCTGTTGCCGAAAACTCAATATCATTATAGCTAAATTTTGGTTTTAGATCCCCACTCGTAATTAACTGATTTATTAAAATTTTGGAAGTGCGGTCATTGAGGTAGTATCCAATGGACATAACACTTTCGATGGCCATAATTATTTCGCTTGGATCATCATCCTTGAGTAAATAACCATTTGCACCGGATTCAATAGACTTCACTATAAACTCATTCGAATCGTACATTGATAATATCAGAATCTTTGTATTTGGATGTATTTTTTTAAGTTTTCTTGTTGTTTGAATGCCATTCATTTCTGGTGTCAGGTAATCTAGAATTACTAAATCTGGTGGGTTGAGTTTGCTTTTTTCAATTAATTCTTTACCATTTTCAGCTTCAATAATTACAGAGTAATTGGCTTTGTTATTTAACATAGCAATTAAGCCATCTCTATAAATGTGGTGATCTTCAGATATTCCAATTGTAGTTGTTTTCATAAGTTCGGTTTATATATTGTTACAATTGTTCCTTTAGTTTGATGTTTTTCACGTTTAATGCTGCCGCTAATAAATTGCAATCTACTTTCAATGTTTTTTAATCCCAGAGTTTTTGTGGTGTTTGCTAACGAGGGAATAATCCCGTTACCATCATCGATGATGGTGATAATGATGCTGTTTTTCACACTTTTTAATGAGATTTCAATTTTAGTGGCTTCAGCGTGTTTAATAATATTGTTGGTAAGCTCTTGAACAATTCTATAAAGTGATAATTCAACATCTTTTTTTACTGAAGTTGAAGAATAATCTTTACATACATAATTGATGCTGATATTATTTGTTGAACTAAATTGATTAACGAAATCTCTTATTGCTTCAAGTAGTCCGAATTCTTCCAAGACCGAAGGCAATAGGTCATTTGAAATTCGTCGCACTTTTTGTGTAATGTCTTTGAGTGAACTTTTTAGTTTGGGTTTGATTGAGCTTTCATCGTCCAATTCTTCGAAAAGAAAACGAATTGCCGTTAAGGATGCGCCAATTTCATCGTGCAATTCTTGTGCAACCCTTTTTTGCTCTCTTTCCTTAACCAGGATTTCTGCTTCGACCAACTTTTTTTGGGTTTCCAGTTCAACTAAATCCAATTCCCTTTGTTTTGAATACATTTTTCGTTGGTATACGACGATGAATCCAATAACAATTACAGCCAGTAATAGCATTCCACCTGTACCGGTGACAATTATAAAGTCGATTTTGTCTTCCCCTGCCATAAAACTATAGTGTAAATTGTGTTTAACATTATGTTGAGTACCGAGTTCAATATCCAGTACCCTTCGTTGTTGGTCATTAAAAGTTCTTTACTTGAAATAAATAACATAAACGTTCCTGAAAAATAAATGAAATATCCAGATACCAGTAGAAATTCAGGACTTTTTTCTAAATGAATTACTGAGGGTTTTTGCATTAATTCAGTATAATATCCAATACAATAGAAAAATATTAAAACGGCTTCAAAGGCAAATTGATTTGAATTAAAATCGTTGAAGGACTCCCATTTAATAACATTTAAAATTGAGAATGAATAAAAGAGCAATACGGAGAAAATCACTCCTATTTTATACGTTTTTGTTTTATATCTGTCTCTTATACACATCTCCGAGCCCACGAGACAGGCAGAAATC
>CAJXRM010000014.1 GCA_913059205.1 uncultured Flavobacteriales bacterium | reverse complement strand
ATCTACACAGAGTAGATCGTCGGCAGCGTCAGATGTGTATAAGAGACAGAGTTAAGTCTCTATAACTAGAATCATAGGAAGAATATCCTCCATATGAAAAATCTGAATAATTATAGTTTGAAAATAAATAGTCAAATCGTGCAGAACTTACTTCCTCTGCATAATAACTACAAATTCCTATGAAAATAAATGCAAGTACAATTCCAATGATATAAATCGCTTTGTTCATGATGTATAGTGTTTAAGTTAATTCGTGACAATATTACGTAATTTTACGATTTAAATTCGCTTGAAATAGAATTTTTCATCGATGAAACAAACTTTGAGTTTTTTTAAAAACAATAAATCAGCCGTTAATCCATCAATATCCTTAGGTTTGAGTTCCATCATTTTATATAAACGGGATAGATTTTTAGAATCGTCTCCTAGTTTATTTAAAAAGTCATTATGAATACTTGTTTCGACAACCTTTTTTCCAAATCGTTTCAAATTCAAGTATCGCTCGATGATTTTATTCGCTAGGAGAGTCTTGGAGTCAACACGAAAATAATACACGCTTGAACCTTCAATTAACCTAACCAATAGAGGAATCTTTGCTTTCTGAATTTTCACTTCAATAATACAGTGATGTTTTATAATGTGTGTAATTGATTCGAAAAGCAAATCACCTACAATAACATCTTTAACTTGACTGATCAATTTTAGTTCAGAATCGGGATTGATCCCAAGTATTTTACCTTTTTCATTAACTCCTAAAAATACACTTCCGCCTAAATTATTCGCGAAGGAAGTACACACTTTAGCAAAATCAACCAATTCATCGATTTCAGAAAGGAAGTCAACTTTTACATTGGGACCCAACTTGATTTCATCCTCAATTTGAATCATCACAATTCCAAATCTCCCAAGCTTTCATAGCCTGATGTTTTAACATTGATTGACCATTAAGAATCATTGCACCATTCTTCTCACCCTCTTTCAAAAATGCTGTTTTTTCCGGATTGTAAATTAAGTCAATCAAAAAATGATCTTCTGTTAAATGGTTGAATGAAATAGGTAGTACATCGTTTACATTTGGATAAGTTCCAATTGGCGTTGTATTGACCCACAATTTACATGCATTTGTCATATAATTGTTCACTTCTTCATATCCAAATTGATTCTCACCAATTGGGTTACGGGAAACAAAAATAACATCAACCCCTAACGACTTTAACACAAATTCTACTGCCTTACTCGCCCCACCTGTTCCAAAAATTATTGCCTTATCGTGGTGATTATTTAAAAATGGCTTAATGGAATTTCGAAATCCATATGTATCGGTATTGTGACCGATTGTTCTACCGTTTTTGAATTCAATAACGTTTACTGCTCCGACACTTTTCGCTTCATCAGATAATTCGTCTAAATACGGGATAATTTTCTCTTTATATGGAATTGTGACATTCAATCCTGAATATCCATCGGAAAAAACAGATTTTACCTCATCAATTTCTGCAAGCTCAATGTTTTGGTAACTTGAGTTGATGGAGTTTTCGTTAAAATAGTGTTCAAAATAGGATTTTGAAAAAGAGTGTTCCAAAGAGCGACCTATCAAACCAAATTTCCTCATGCTTCTTTAGGAGCAAAGCGTTCAAGAATCAAAATCAATAACATTCCACCAATTGCGCAACCTATCGCAGGTAAGAGCATGGAATCTCCATTAAAATTGTCGGGAAGTACATTTGTCATCATAAAATCTTCTTTGCCATTTGAATGAACAACAATTGGCTCAGTCCCAAGTTGATTTTTCCAAGGCCACACTTTATATAAAGACCCAATCATAAATCCCGTCAATAGAGCAATTGTAATTTCCTTGAAATGATTGAATAAATATTTTAATAATCGAGCAAAAGTTAGTAGTCCGATCAAACAACCAACAGCAAACAAAGCAATCACAGTAAGATCCCGCGATTTCACAGCTTCCAAAATAATATGGTAACTTCCCATTAAAACAAGTATAAATGAACCTGAAATCCCAGGTAAAATCATGGCGCAGATGGCAATTGCACCACTCAGAAAAATATACCATTTGGCATCAACAGTTGCCACGGATTCAATTGACGAAATATAAAACGCAATTAACGTTCCTATCAACAAGATAAGTATAACTCCTAGAGTCCATTTTTTTATCGTTTTCCCAATTAACCAAACACTCGCTATAATTAACCCAAAGAAAAAACTCCAAATCAATACCGGATGAACTTCTAAGAAGTAAGTTACAATTTTTGCTAAAGAAGCTATACTAATAATAATTCCTGCGAATAAAAAAACAAAAAATGTCCCATTTATGTGGTTCCAAAAGGATTTGAACCCCTCATTTTTCCATACTTTTAATGCTGCAAGGTTAATTTTATTGATACTCTCAATTAACTCTTCATAAATCCCAGAAATAAATGCGATTGTTCCTCCTGATACACCAGGTACAACATCTGCTGCTCCCATTGCAACACCTTTCATTGAAAGAAGTGCCAATTGAATTGGTGATCTTTTTGCCATTTTAATATGCTTCTAATTGATTGTCGACTTGTTCTATCCAAGCCAAAATTCCGCCTTCTACAATACTCACATCTGAAAAATTCAAATCACTTTCAAGTAAATTTGCCACAGACTGTGCTCTTTTTCCAGATCGGCACAATACAATTACTGGCTGTTCTTTTGAAATTTCGTTTGATCTGTCTTGCACTTCCGCCATTGGGATATGCAATCCACCAATTGAACAAATATCACGTTCGTATTCTTCTCTGATATCTAAAAGAGTCAGTCTATCATTCCTCAATAGTTTCTCTTTAAGCTCTGTAACTGAAATGTATTGCATAATCAAGCATTTGTAATTGTGACAAAGATAGAAAATCAATCAATTTAATTGAACTCCTTCAATTATTTCACCTTTACTGAGACAATCATATCAAATTTGGCAACGACTTCATTATTGCTGTCAACTGCATTCACAAGGACAGTTTGGTTGATTCTTACTTTTTCCAAATCTGATTTGAGTATCGCTTTATGAATCAAATCCCCTTCATTGCATTTGAATATTATATCCGATTCTGCTCGTTTAATAAACTCTGCATTCATTCCCTTAAAAGCAAACGAAACCTTTTTACCTAATTTCTCGGAAAAATAGAACGTGTGAATTCCAGCAGCCACATCAGCCCCAATTGCTAACGCACCAAAATACATGGAATTCAAATGATTTTTAGAACGTCTCCTCAATCGAATTTTCACTTCAACTTTTTCATCGTTCAATAAAAGTAATTTTGGACGAACATAACCGATCATTGGGATTTTAAATCGACTTAATAAAAACAAAAGCCAATTCATTTTACTCAACGTAATATCCTTTTTATCCTTTGACATACTCTGCTTTTAATTGATCTATTATTGCCTTTATCGGCCTTATTTCCTTAACATGTTCTATTGATGGTCCTGCACACCACACAGTTTTATACGTTGTACTATTTGCTGCTGCTTGCAATTTTTTCATTCCCTTAAAAAAGGTAAAAGCTTTGAACCATTTTTTAAACCTCTTGTGCTTACTTAAAAAGCGTTCAAACCAATTTTGTTTCGTCCCGACTTTTTGGACGTATGGCGTATTTATCACCGTACATGGACTTCCTGATAATTTTTCAGTTAGAACAATATCGTCTTTTCCATATTGGATGCACGCGTTTTTATAGTCATCTGATACACCTGCCTCGTTTGAAGCGATGAAAATACTTCCCATAGAAAATCCGTCTGCTCCACATTTTGCGATTTCGACCATTTCAAAACCATTTCCAACGCCTCCAGCTGAAATTACAGGGATGTTGCATTCCTTTTTCAATAAGGGAACTAATTCTTTAAACGACATCGGACCAGAATGTCCACCTGCTTCTTTATTCACTGCTATCAAGGCATCAGCGCCTAAGGCTTCAACTTTTTTCGCATAATTAATATCTACAACATCACAAAAAACCTTGACTCCTGCCTTTCTTGCTTCACGAATCGTTTCTTCCGGAGATCCCAATGATGTAATTATATAATCGATTTTTTCTTCACAACAAACTTTCAGTTGTTCTTTGTATAAAAAATTGGATTTATTGACAATCAAATTTATTCCCAAAGGACCTTTCGCTTCCTTTTTGACTTGTTGAATAGCTGATCGAAGTTCTTCTACCGTTCTGTAATTCAATGCTGGAATCGCACCGGTTGCCCCTGCTTTTATAGCCTCCACGACCATTTCCACATTAGAAACTAGAAACATTGGAGCAACAATAACTGGTAATTCTATATTTAACAATTTGCTTAAGGCAAAGTCTTTTAAATCTGTTTTCATTTCGTGAAATTAATCATTTTTTATTATGTACGCACATCAATTGCATCAAACAAGCTTTACTTTAATTACATTTGTTCCATGCAGAAAACAAAATCATGGATAGGCGCAATGCGCTTGAGAACGCTTCCACTTTCCTTGTCTGGAATTATTCTTGGAACTGGCGTTGCATATTATAATGGTTTTTGGGATTCAAAAATATTCGCTTTTGCCATTTCAACTACCGTATTGTTTCAGGTTCTTTCGAATTTCGCGAATGACTTAGGGGATAGTTTAAAAGGGACTGATAATTCAGAAAGAATAGGTCCAATGCGTTCAGTTCAATCAGGAATAATAACGAAAACAGAAATGAAATTCGCAGTTATCGTAACTGCTATTCTTAGTTTGATTTCCGCCGCAGTTCTTATTTATTTTGGAATGCAAGGAATGCCTCAACATATTTTATGGATTTATATTGGGTTAGCAATATTATGTGTAGTTGCGGCCATAACTTATACTGTTGGCAAAAAAGCATTTGGCTACCATGGAATGGGAGATATTATGGTTTTTATCTTTTTTGGGTTGGTTAGTGTTTTGGGCGTTTATTCTTTGTTTGCTAAGTCTTTCTTAATTGAGAATGTTTCGCTGGGCATTTTTGTTGGATTGTTAAGCACTGCTGTATTGAATTTAAATAACATGCGTGACTATAAAAACGACGCCGCATCTGGTAAGAGAACTATTGTTGTAAAAATGGGGCCAAATAACGCAAAATTCTATCATGCCTTATTGATAATTATCGCGCTTGCTTCACTGGCCATTTTCTTAAATTCATTTAAAGTCCCAGAATTGTTTTTCACAATGGCACCGGGACTTATTTTAATTATTCACCTTCGTAAGGTTATGCAAACAACCACAGCAAAAGATTTTGATCCTGAATTGAAAAAAGTAGCGCTCACAACATTTCTTATATCTATTTGTGTTGTAGCTGGATTAATTCTAAGCAAATGAAAGCGAGGTACTACAAACGATCTTTTCAATTTAAACGACCAAGTGGAACAAGTCGTGGTGTATTGACAGAAAAACATTCTTGGATGATTGAAGTCTGGAATGAGAGTAATCCTGAAATTATTGGTCTTGGTGAATGTTCAGTAATCCCTGGTCTGTCTCCCGACTTTTTACACGACTCGCAATATGAAGGAGAACTTGCTGCACTTTGTAAAGATTTAAGTAGAGATTTAACTGACCTTCCTTCCATTCAATTCGGATTAGAAACAGCATTGTTGGATTTACAACAAGGTGGCAAGAGAGTTGTTTTCGACAATGCTTTCGCCCATGGAAAATTGCAAATCCCTATCAACGGTTTAATTTGGATGGGAAGTGAAGTTTTTATGCGCGAACAAATTGAATCTAAAATTGAAGCAGGATTTTCAACGATAAAATTAAAAATTGGAGCGATCGACTTTGATTCAGAGATAAAACTGCTTTCTTCTATCCGTGATCAATTTGATTCTTCCCAAATTACGTTGCGTGTTGATGCGAATGGTGCTTTTTCTCCAAATGAAGCACTTCAAAAACTTGAACGTTTAAGTAATCTAGGTATTCATTCTATTGAACAACCTATAAAAGCAGGCCAATGGCAAGAAATGGCAAAGTTATGTGTTTCTACTCCAATTCCAATTGCTTTGGATGAAGAGTTAATTGGCATCAATCGTTTGGAAGAGAAAATGAAATTGATGGATGCAATTCGTCCACAATACATTATTTTAAAACCAAGCTTACACGGTGGAATTAAAGGTTGTAGAGAATGGATAGCCTTATCTGAAGAACGCAATATTCCTTGGTGGATTACTTCTGCCCTTGAATCCAATGTTGGACTTGATGCCATATGTCAATTTACGGCAGAATATAAAAATGATTTGCCTCAAGGTTTGGGCACAGGGTCGCTTTATGTGGAGAATACTCCAACGACACTAAAGGTTGAAAACGGAATGATTTATAGATCAATTCATTAAAGCATTTATCGTTTTAGCGCATATTTGGTTTTTACCGCAAAGCTCGCAAAGAAAGATTATTCCCATTGCTGAAAATTAAGCACGCAAAGATTTTAACATCCTTCGGATGAACTAGCGCCCTTAAAATTTCAGAAGCGATCTTTCCTTAAACTTTGTGAACTTTGCGGTAAAAACATGGTGCAATTTTGCCTAAACCAATCGCTTTAACCCAATTCTTTTTCTTGCAATATCAACTTCCATTACTTGAACTGAAACATGTTCGTGTAAAGCAATAAATTCAGAAGGATCCTCCACATACACATCTGCAAGATTCGACTTATGAATTAATCCATTTTCCTTTATTCCAATATTGACAAAAGCGCCAAAATTTGTCACATTCGTTACAATTCCTGTAAGATTCATTCCCGGCTTTAAATCGTCAATTGTCTTTATACGATGGTCGAATTCTAAAACTTCAGCTTGTTTTCTAGGATCGTGACCTGGTTTTTTTAACTCAGCAATGATATCATTGAATGTAAACGCATCTGTTTCTGGGAAGTCTTTCGCATCCACTTTTGCCAATAATTCTTTGTTACCCATCAGCTCCTTCACTTCAACTTTTAAAGATTTCGCAATTTTATTCACAACACCATAACTTTCTGGATGTACAGATGAGTTATCCAGAGGATTTTTTCCATCTCTAATTCGAATAAATCCAGCTGCTTGCTCAAATGCTTTTCCGCCTAAGCGCGCAACTTTTTTCAACTCATCACGTGACATTATACCACCGTTTTCTGTTCTGTACTTTACTATGTTTTCAGCGAGCGCGGGACCCAATCCAGAAACATAACTAAGTAAATAAGGCGAAGC
Source organism: uncultured Flavobacteriales bacterium (assembly GCA_913059205.1). GTDB lineage: Bacteria > Bacteroidota > Bacteroidia > Flavobacteriales_D > Crocinitomicaceae > UBA4466. The sequence goes on along the minus strand of CAJXRM010000014.1, from coordinate 37,249 downwards.
GGTATTCACATCTACTCCAACCGTATTCACGCAAGAAATTACGACATCATCCAATGTTTCTTTCAATTGAGTTTGATTTACTTCGTGTTGATATTGCCCTACTCCAACAGATTTAGGGTCAATCTTAACCAATTCAGCCAACGGATCCATCAATCTTCGACCGATGGAGACAGCTCCTCGAACGGTAACATCATAATCCGGGAACTCTTTGCGAGCAATCGAACTAGCCGAATAAATCGACGCGCCATCTTCACGAACCACATAGACCTCAACATCTCTATCAAAGTGAATATGCTTAATCATTGTTTCCGTTTCACGTCCTGCAGTACCGTCACCGACTGCAATTGCTTGAATTTTATAAGCTTGCACCAACTGAGCAATTTTTGCTTTGGCAGCAGCCTCTTCCTTCTGAGGCGGGTGCGGGAAAATAGTCGTGTTCGTTAACAAATTTCCGTTTTCATCTACACAAACTACTTTACAACCCGTTCTGAAACCTGGATCTAGTGCTAAAACGCGTTTCGAACCTAAAGGAGGTGCGAGCAACAATTGTCTCAAATTTTTTCCAAACACTTTTATCGCTTCCGCATCGGCTTTTTCTTTCGTCTTGCTTAAAATTTCATTCTCAAGTGATGGACGCAATAATCGTTTGTATGCGTCATGAGCAGCCTCACATACAAGGTCAGAACATGCATCATTTCCTTTCACGAAAAACCGCTCCATAAATTGCAACACACTTTCTTCATCTGGTCGTGCTTTCAATGACAATAATCCTTCTCTATTCGCTCTATATAACGCCAAAAATCGATGCGATGCAACCCGACTAATACTCTCAGAGTGATCAAAGTAATCTTTGTATTTTTCTGCTTCTTCTTCCTTTCCCTTAACAAGTTTAGAAGTCAACACAGAACGCTTTTCAAATGTTTCTCTTAATCGACCGCGGCATGTCACATTTTCGTTCATCCATTCAGAAATGATATCCTTCGCTCCTTCAAGTGCCTGATCTTCATCGTACACTTCTCCTTTCATAAATTTTTCAGCCATTTGATATGGATCTCCTCCTCGTTGCGACATAATCATTTTTGCCAGTGGCTCTAGTCCCAATTTCTTCGCTTTTTCTCCGCGAGTTAATCGTTTTTGCTTGTACGGTAAATAAATATCCTCCAATAAAACTGGGTCAAAGCATGTTGAAATCTTAGTTTTCAACTCACTGGTCAATTGATTTTGCTCTTCAATAGCACTCAAAATAGTTTTTTGACGAGCGATGATTTCATTGTACTTTTTAACTTCATCGCGAATAAAGGCAATTTCCAATTCATCCAATCCACCTGACATTTCTTTACGATATCGCGAGATGAATGGCACTGTAGCTCCCTCACTCAATAATTTAACAACGTTTTTAATCGATGATTCTTTAAATCCCGTAACTTTCTGTATGTACTCTTGCTCCTGCATAATTTCAATTGAATAACAAAAATAGAAGATGTATTCAATTATGTGCACAAGAAGAATCTTTTCTTATCTTCGAACTACGAGATTTATACAATTATGAAAAAAATTATTCTTATCGGTACTGTAGCTTTTTTTGCATCATGTACTCCTAAAACTGCAGAAGTAGTGGAAACTGCTACTTCAACTACTTATCCTACAGCTGAAATTTCTCAAGGAAAAGGATTATACGATGCTAAGTGTTCAAAGTGTCACAAATTGAAAGTAGTTGATAATTTCACAACTGAACAATGGTCAAAAATATTACCGGATATGGCTGGAAAAGCAAAACTTCCTGACAATGAAACGGCATTGATTCAAGAATTCATTACGTGGGAGCTTAACAATTAATGCTCAACAATCTTAAAATAATTGACGCTAGTACTGTACTGGCTGGACCTTCTGTCGCCACATTTTTCGCCGAATTAGGTGCAGAAGTGATTAAAATTGAACATCCGAAACATCCTGATGTCACTCGGAGTTGGAAATTGCCTTCTGAAGATGAAGCTTCTCAGGTTTCGGCCTATTTTTCAAGCATTAATTACAAAAAGTCATATCAAAAACTGGATTTAAAGTCCGAAATGGACAAAAACACCTTTCTAAAGTTGGTTGAAACAGCGGATATTTTAATCACCAACTTCAAAAAAGGTGATGCTGAAAAATTCGGAATTGAAGATGATGTCCTTTTAAAAAACAATCCTCGCCTAATTCATGGGAAAATTAATGGTTACGGTTCTGATAGCGAACGCGTCGCTTATGATTTAATTCTACAAGCTGAATCAGGTTTTATGTCCATGAATGGAACTCCAGAAAGCGGACCGGTGAAAATGCCTGTTGCGTTGATTGATGTCTTGGCCGGACACCACTTAAAGGAAGGAATTTTGCTTGCCCTGTATCAACGGGAACAATTTGGAAGAGGAAAGGCAGTTACAGTTTCTTTGTACGATGCGGCAATTAGCAGCCTAGTTAATCAGGCTTCAAACTTTTTAATGGGTGGAAAAGTTCCCAAACGTATTGGGAGTTTACACCCGAACATTGCGCCTTACGGTGAAATTTTTGAAACCAAGGATAAAGCGCTTGTCACTTTTGCGATAGGATCAGACATGCATTTTCAAAAATTATGTGAATTGCTAAACTTAAATGAACTACCGTCAAATAAGTTGTTCAGCCATAACCAGAGTCGTGTTGCGAATCGGGTGGAATTGGCTACCCTTCTAAGCGAAAAAGTAAATCAATTGGAAGCATCTTTTTTATTAAACAAACTTCAAGACTTAAACGTTCCTGCTGGTAAAATAAAATCATTAGACGAAGTATTCGAAGAATCTGCGGCACAAGATTTAATTCGAAAAGAAGCAATTGATGGCATTCAAACGCAACGTGTTACTTCAGTAATTTTCAAATGAAAATAGAAATAAGAACACCAATAACACCAAAAGAATGGGATGTGTACTACGCATTGCGCTACAATGTTCTTCGAAAGCCTTTGAATCAACCTTTGGGCAGTGAACGCAACGATGGTGATTTAACAGGCAAACATTTTGCCTTGTACGAAGATGGTATGCTTAGAGCAATTGCCCGTTTGGATAAAGTCGATGAAACTACAGGACAAACTCGCTTTGTAGCTGTTGATACCGTAGCACAGGGAAAAGGTTATGGTAAAATGATTATGGAAGCTGTTGAAGAAAAATCAAAAGCACGAGGCGACTACAAAATGATACTTCACGCTCGAGATTATGCATTGCAATTCTATTTGCGATTAGGTTATTCTGAAATTGAAAAAAGCTACAAGCTCTTTGATGTGTTACAGCATTATTTAATGGAGAAGGTGTATTGATTAATCGCTCACTACAATTCTTATTTTAAAATTAACAATCTCGAGAAATTAGCTACTGTTGAACTTGAAAAACTAAGGTTCATCATCTTCAACAAAACAATTCGTATCAATTGATTTCTCACTTGCAGTGAGATTGCCTTTACTCCTTCGAAATTTAAAATAAAGCTTGTAGAAAAATCTATCTACATTTTTTTGTAGTTGGAGTTCTTAGACTTACAAAGTAACTTAAGTTGCATTCACTTTATGTCTGACGTCCTATTTTGCAGATATATTTTCAACAAATTAAACTAAAAATCAATTAAATGAAATTCTTAACTTATTACTTCGTCATAATTTCAGCCTTTGCTTACACCCAAACACCAGAAGATTTTATAATTGAAATAGAGCCAATAAACATTGCGGGCGCCCCAGGCGTACATTCCTATTCTTGGGGAAAGACCTCCGATCAAAAATGGGTTATTATAGGAGGACGAATTGATGGCCTTCATCAACGTCAACCGTTTGCCGCTTTTTTGGATGATGACAATAATAAATCAGCATTTGTAATTGACCCCATAACGGAAGAGGTTTGGTCCACAGACTTGAGCGTACTTCCGGCTTCAATTTTTGAACAATTGAAATCAACCAATCAAAATTTCGTTCAAAGAGAAAACACTTTATATATTGCTGGTGGATACGGATATAGTGCTACAATTGGGGATCACATCACCTACCCTAATTTGACAGCAGTAGCACTTGATGAATTAGCAAATGCTATAATCAACGGTGCATCAATTACCAGTTATTTTCGCCAGCTTACCGATGTTAATTTAAAAGTAACAGGTGGACAAATGGCAATTTTAGACGATACATTTTACTTGGTGGGCGGTCAATTATTTGACAATCGCTACAACCCAATGGGGCCAAACAATGGTCCAGGTTTCGTTCAAGAATACTCAAATGATATCCGAACATTTAACATAGATGATGATGGAACAACAATGAATCTTACAAATTATCAATTTGTGCATGATACTGTTAATCTACATCGTAGAGACTATAACATGAGTCCTCAAATTTTCCCAAACGGTGAACTAGGATTTACTGCTTTTTCAGGAGTGTTTAATTATAGCGATATGCCTTATTTGAATTCTGTAGATATAACATCCCCGACGAACTACACAGTAAACAATAGTTTCAATCAATACTTGAGTCAATACCATAGTGCTAAGCTTCCAATTTATGATACAACGGCTGATGTAATGCACACTATATTCTTTGGTGGAATAAGCCAATTTACATTGGACAATTCTGGCAATCTTGTTGAAGATATTGATGTACCTTTTGTAAAAACAATTAGTCGTGTAAGTAGAGAATCAAACGGTACTATGCAGGAAGTAGATTTAGGATATATAGAAATGCCAGCACTTTTAGGTTCCGGAGCTGAGTTTATACCTGTGAATCAGTATTATTACGAAAATGAAGTACTTGATTTGAATGAAATTCCAAACACAAAAACACTTGTTGGCTATATTTACGGTGGAATTGAAAGCTCCGCCGCCAATATATTTTTCATTAATGATGGAACACAGAGTTTTGCAAGCAACGTAATATTTAAGGTGTATATCAACAAATCACTTGCCGGATTGCATTCAGCGACACCTTTGATTGGTAGCAACGTATTGAATTTAAAAGTTTATCCGAATCCCATAAAACGTAATTTAAACTTAACGTTTTTCGGAGCATCAAATCAAGAATTGACAATTCAAGTGTTCGATACTGGAGGAAGATTAATAATGGAAGAGGGTCATTTCGTTGAAACAATTGGGCAACAAGAGTTGAAACTAAATGTTTCAAAGCTCTCAGAAGGGTCATATACCGTTCAAATTTCAAATGGAATTTTAAGTGATCAAAAACGATTTATCAAACTATAAGAATGAAGAAACGATATTTACTATTTGCACTTTTCTTTATTGCGCAGCATATTTATTTTGCTCAAACTTCAACTGAGATTTTTCAATTAAAAAGTGATGTCACAATTTTATCACATGATTCATTAGAAGGTCGTGAAATTGGTACATCAGGTGAAATTAAAGCTGCCAATTACATTGCACATCGCTATTCTGAGTTAGGTCTAAAACAGGGAAACTTAAATTCCTACTTTCAAATGTTTACAAAAAAACAATCGCTTCATCCACATGATACCAATTTTTTGGGGCCAGAAATTAGCGGAAGAAATATTATCGGTTTTATTGATAACCGGGCAAAGAGCAACATCATTATTGGCGCACATTACGATCATTTAGGTTGGGGAGATGAAGGGTCTTTACACGCAGGCGAGCCTATGATTCACAATGGAGCGGACGACAATGCGAGCGGAATTGCGGCTTTACTCTATTTGGCTGAAAAACTTAGCAAAAAATCTCAAGATCACAATTACATTTTCATTGCTTTTACAGGGGAAGAAAAAGGATTATTAGGGTCTAATTATTTCGTGAACAATCCTTCGTTCGATCTAAATAAAACAAGTTTCATGGTAAACATGGACATGGTTGGACGATTAGATGATGAACGAAGGATGGCCATTTATGGCGTTGGTACATCTCCGTCGTTTATTCCTGCAATCAATCGCATTAATGACCCTCACTTTCAGTTTAAATTTGATTCCTCTGGAATTGGGCCGAGTGATCACACTTCATTTTATTTGAATGATATTCCAGTGCTTCATTTTTTTACAGGACAGCACGCTCAGTATCATAAACCAACTGATGATGTTGAGCTCATAAATTTTGATGGTTTAAATGATATTTCTCATTTTATATACAAGATGATTATTTCACTCGATGGAGAAAATAAAGTGAAGTTCACTAAAACAAAAGAAAAAGAAAATACGCAACTGGGATTTAAGGTAACCTTAGGCATTATACCTGATTACTTATATTCCGATACTGGTTTAAAAATAGATGGTGTAAAAGAAGACCGACCTGCTGGAAATGCTGGAATGCTAAAAGGTGATGTCATTATTGAAATGGGAGAATTAATCATCCATAATATAGACGACTACATGAATGCTTTAAACCAATTCAATAAAGGAGATGAAATCACAATTAAGATTATCAGAAATGGAAACGAGATAAGTTTAAAAACAACATTTTAAAAAAAGAGTGACTTTTACAAGCCACTCCTTTTTTTGCCAATTCTTCAACTAAAACTACGATTTAACTTTACACGTTTTTATACCGAAAAGTGTATACAACGGGCAAAAACTTACTAAACTCGTTAAAACAAATACTCCAGATAATATCATTAAAATAATTCCTAATGTACCAGGTATTGTATTCGTAAAAAATAATGCTGTTACCAAACCTGCAATGATTAATCGAATGACTCTATCAGCCGTCCCCATGTTTGCCTTCATAACTTGAATTTTAAATTATACCCTAAAGTTCAGGATAACTAAACATAAAAAAAGTGACTCAAGTCACTTAAAAAAATGATTCTTCCAATTAAATATCTCTTGAAAAAATTTACAATTAGTCAGAGGCATAAATAATAGCTATACATGCTTGTGATTTTTTTCTAAAAGTGTAGAAAATTGAAATATCCGCCACATTCTAATACTAGAACAAGGCGGATAATCAAATTTTCAGTGGTTAGTCGAAAACTTATTCTTTTACAAAACGTTTGTTCACGAGTCCGTTTTCTGTTAAGATGTTCATGTAATAAACACCAGTTGACAACTCATTTATGTCGATCGTAGATTCTGTTGTTGATGCAATTAATCTACCGGCATAATTGTAAATATGAATCATCTCAATTTTTTCATCGGTTGCAACCTGAATTGTTGTTGTTGCTGGATTTGGATATAAATCAATATTCAATATATTATTCATTTCATTAACGCTAAGTGGCAAATCTGTTATTCTTCTAATTTGAGAGTTTCCGTAATCAGCAATAAGTAAATCCCCATTAAGATCAAAACAAGCACCTGTAGGTTCTCTAAATCTCGCAGTTCCTATAGCAGGTCCGTCCACATAGTTTCCAGATGCCAATGGATTTCCAGCAACAGTAGTCACTTCAAAAGTACTCAAGTTGATTTTTCGAATAGTATGACTACCATAATCTACCACAAACAAATCGCCATATGAATCAAGTGTAACCGACAAAGGAATGTGAAATGAAGCTCCAGTGCCAATCCCATCCGTGGTAGCTGATGCGCCGCTCCCTGCAACAGTTGAAACATCACCGTTTGGTGCAATTTTTCTAATCAAGTTATTGAATTGGTCGGCAACATATAAATTTCCAGAAGGATCAGCTACAACATCATAAACGCCATTGAAAGAAGCAAATGCCCCGTTTGCGTTAGTTGAACCTGGAGTTCCACTTCCAGCTACAGTAGTTACAACCCCAGCTGGAGTAATTTTACGGATTCGGTGACCAACTTGTTCGGCTACATAAATATTATCGTTCCCGTCAGTACAAATTCCCACGGGTCCATTAAAAGAAGCAAGTACACCTGTTCCATCAACGCTACTTGCGGCTCCTGAACCTGCAAAAGTTGTAACATCACCATTGGTATCTATTTTTCTAATTAAATTGTTTCCATAATCCGTGACGAATAATTCATTTGCAGAGTTGAAACAAACGCCTGCGGGATTAGAAAAACTGGCTGAAGTCCCATTTGCGTCATTTGCCCCAACTGTTCCATCACCTGCATAAACACTCGTTACTCCACCAGGAGAAATCGTATAAATTTGGTGAGAAAATTGATTGGCTATATAGATATAGCCATTTGGATGAACTACAACATCATGGGGCCGATTCAATAAACCACCTGAGTTTACAGTACTCACAGTCTGTGAAATTGCGGTTTGCATAGTTGCTAAGCAGAAGAATAGTACTATTTTTTTCATATCATTTTATTTTGATTTGTTTTGTCCAAATTTATGAAAGACCACATGGTATCAGCTGTTAAGTTCACGAACGACCAAAATTCTTCATTAACAGCAAAAAAGGAGGTCAATTAACCTCCTTTTTACACATTCAATTATGAAAAAACACTAAACTATTTCGAATGCCAACTTATTTACTATTTCCTTCAATTATATAAAATATCATTCGAACCATTAACAACAATTTCAGCAACAGCCAATATACTTCAGTAATGGCAAAAAAAGCTCTTACGAATAATCGTAAGAGCTTTTATAATGTTTATTTATTTGAAAATCTATACAAATAGCAACACCAAGGCTAGAACAAATCCAATTGCTGCAAAAATCATCCCTTTTTTAAACAAATCGGTGCCCGGCATAAACATCCAAAATGATGAAATAACAAAAAACAGGAGTGAAAGTCCAAAAATAACATTCAACATATAAAGAGGCTCACTACTTTTTGCTTTGTGTAAATGCGTCATTCTATCTAAAACGTAAGGCAATTCCTTGGTTGTATATTCCGCTTGACCAGTTTCACTATTGTATGTACCGCCTTCAAAGAAAACGTTATTACCTTCCACCTTCGCTACTTTAAATCGCTTTATGCCCAATGCATCGCCTAAAGCTTCTTCCTCAAGATTTGGTTTTAGCTTTTCCTTATGCTGAACTTCTGATTTAAACGTATCTCCATCTCTAAAAATCAATACAATTCCACTTAACGCGTAAACCGCCATGATTCCTGCAAGGAAAAATCCAATATAACGGTGTAAAATTCTCATTTTCATAACTTTTTTTATTTCGATTTTCTTAAACGCTCTTCAATACGTTTAGTGATTAATTTAAACAATAGTTCGGTATCTTTTTTATTTAATTTCCTTCCAAAACGAACAGTTTTTCCGAAATACTCAAAATCAATTCGCTCTCCTCCTTTTACCCACGGAGATTGCTCCATTACTGCTTGCATTGATTTCTCCTTTGGTTGGTGCACTTCCATTTTTGAGATATTTTCATAAAAATAGTGACTTGATTTTCCGTATGACTTTATGGATCGTTTATATGATACTCCGGTTTCATCGAGTTTTAACAACTCTCTGCCCCACAACAACCAAAAAAAGGATCGCGTTACTTTTAATGCGTAATACAACCAAAAAGCCATGAAAATATAAATGATGATTTGTTCTTGTTCGGTTAACAAAAAAGTGAAATAAGACCATATTACTGTCGCTCCAATTACAAACCACATCGCGACCCATGCTCCCATTACTCCCTTAATCCATGTGATATTCTCGGGGTAAATTACTATTGTTAACTTATTTTTATCGTCAACAAAACTGACGCGCTCACCAATCCATTTCATGTAGTAAAAATACTTATTTAATGTATCTAAAATCTTGTCCTGACTTAATACTTAAGACAGACTCATAAATCAATTGTATTGCATTTTCTACATCTTCTTTTCTGCACATTTCTACTGTCGTATGCATATAGCGCAAAGGCAGCGATATCAACGCACTTGGAACACCTTCATTCGAATATGCAAACGCATCAGTATCAGTTCCAGTAGCTCTTGAAGCAGCAGCACGCTGAAAAGGAATTTTGTTTTTTTCAGCAGCTTTAATAATCAAATTTAATAGGTTATTCTGAACGGCTGGACCATAAGTCACAACAGGACCTGAACCTGAGCTTAAGTCTCCATTCTCAATTTTATCAACCATTGGAGTTTGCGTATCGTGACAAACATCGGTAACGATCGCAACATCTGGATTGATTTTCTGAGCGATCATTTGAGCTCCACGTAAACCAACTTCTTCTTGAACAGCATTTACGATGTATAATCCAAAAGGCAATTTTACTTTATTCTTTTTCAACAAATTTGCGACTTCCGCAATCATGAATCCACCCATTCGGTTATCCAAAGCTCGACCACAATATCTATTTTTATTTAAGACCATGAATTCGTCTTCAAATGTGACAACACAGCCAACGTGAACACCTAATTTTTCAACTTCTTCTTTGGTGGAACATCCGCAATCCAAAAAAATATTTTTCATGCTCGGCGCATCATCTTTTGTATGACGCATGTGAATTGCAGGCCATCCAAAAACTGCTTTTACAATTCCTTTGTCGGTGTGAATGTTAACTCTTTTCGAAGGAGCGATCATATGATCAGACCCACCATTTCTTCTCAAGTAAACAAAACCATCTTTTGTAATATAATGCACAAACCATGAAATTTCATCCGCATGGGCTTCAATAACAACTTTGTACTTGGCTTCAGGATTGATGACACCTACAACCGTTCCGTAATTATCCGTAAAATAAGAATCTATACTTGGTTTGATATAATCCAACCACATTTGCTGACCTTTGGATTCAAAACCTGTTGGAGATGCATTATTCAAATATTTTTCAAGAAATTTTTGTGACGCTGCAGATATTTTCATTGTTCTTTTGATTTCGTTTTTTCAAAAGTAATGAAAGTTATTATCTCAGCAAGGTGATATTCCCTTTTACAATTGCTTCTTCATCATTGATGCATTTTACATCCAGATAGTAATCATAAACATCTGGATCTAGGAATTTACCTTTATAACGACCATCCCATCCGAAAGAGCGCTCATGAGATTCAAAGACCAATTCTCCCCACCGATCATAAATTCTAAAAATCATTTCTTCAAAAGGACCTTCTACATAAAGAACATCATTTTCTCCATCACCATTTGGTGAAAAAGCATTTGGTACAAAAACATAAGGTTCACCGCATTCGTAAACGTATGTTTTCACTAATACTTGAGCCGATTTTGTACAAGCGCCATTCGTTACAAAAACTGTATAATTTGTAGTTTGATCCACTATTGCTGATGTTATTTGACTATTTGGACTTCCAAGGCCTCCGGCTGGAAACCAAAAATAATCGTAACCTCCAGGTTGTGCAGTTAATGTCACCTCAGTACCACTGGCAACCAGATATTCACTTGACGTGGCACTTATAGATCCATTCGGTAAATCATCGACATAAATTCGAATTGAATCTGAAACAACACATCCATTGTTAGAGGTTGCTGTCACGTATAAATATTGAGAAACTGTCGGATTAACTTCAACTATATTCGACGTGGAAGGTGTCACAATTATTGAATCCGGACTCCAAACATACGTAAATGTTAACATAGGATTCGAGTTCGATGCTGTGATTACCGTGGACTCACCTCGACAAATCGAATCGTTTCCGGTTAAAGTCAACGCGGCACCAATATAGTCAACATACACGCTGTCAATAAGAAAACAACCAGCATTACTAACCTGAATATAATACATACCCGGCTGAGTAGGTGTATAATTAAAAACCGAATCCGTTTGATCGGCATTCAAAGGAACGGCAAATGTTAAATCTTCTGACCAAATAAAATTATCTGCAATTCCATTTGTATATGCAATAAAATCAATGGCTGTAGGCACGCATAATTGTTGATCTGGAATGGTTGATAATTCGAGTGAATCGTACACTGTGATCGTCAATTGTGCCGTATCCGTTATAAGACAAATACTATCAGTCACATACAAAAACACTTCATACACACCAGGCGTATTGTAAGTCACAGTTGGCTCAAAAATAATGCTAGTTGTATCGCCATTTCCTAAATCCCATAAATAAGAATCTGATTCTGTAGAAAAATTATCAAATGTTACGGTAAATGGAGCGCAACCAATATTGTCGTCAACTGTAAATACGGCATTGGGGATTAGTTCGAAATCGAACTTAAATAAAATGTTATTGCAATTCGTACTTAAGTTTGAATTCGACCAAGCACCGGGATTCGGATATGTAGGAAAATCACTAAATCCTCCACATCCTCCACAAACTGATTGATAAACAACTCCATTTTTATCGAAACGTGAAGTTCCTCCATCAACATGTTCGCTTGCAGATGATCCTCCTAAATAAGAACCGTATAAAATATCTGTAAAATCTCTTTCGATAACCAATAGGTAAAAATCAAACCCATTCGGAGGACTAATTTGAAATGCATCAGGCGTAACCGCCATACCATTTAAAAGAACTGCACCTTGAAGAATATTTGCACCCCAACCAGAAATATAAATATTACCGCAAATATCTACTAGAAAGGCAGACGGTGAAATATTGGTGGATGTTGAAGTTCCATTACCAAACTGCGTTGAATTTGTTAAAACAGCAAGATTAGAATCCAACTTCATGACAAACTGACTACTATTGGGGTTGACAAAGCCAGAATTAAATATTGGGAATGCTCCGCCTAAGGATTGTCCTAATAAATAAACGTTATTCGCTCTATCAATTTCTACGAAATAGGATTGATCGTAGTTTGGTGTTCCTATATACGATCCATTGGTAATATTCAATCCATCAGGACTTAATTTCATGACAAATCCGTCTGTGGAACCTCCGTTGTACGTTGATTGCCATCCTCCGGCCATATTGGATAAATCTGAAGAACACGTTCCTCCTGTAAAAAGGACATTATCACTTGAGTCTATTTTAACCGAATAACATGCGTCATTCTGACTCCCGCCAAAGTAACTCGACCACTGTAAAGTTGATAAATCCGATGACAACTTGAAAATCACTCCGTCTTGTTTACCAGCATTGGATGGTTGAAAAGCATTTAAAGTTGGGAAGTCGGTCGACTTGGTACAAGTTGCGACCATGCAATTGCCATTTTTATCTAACATTATTTCTCCGCGAAATTGATCACCATAATTACTCGTCAATGAGTCATATTGGGAAGCTGCGTAATAGGTTCCATTTTGAGCATTAACAGGCATGTTAGATTTATAATTCACCCCATCATTCAAACTTCCCCCAAAATATGTAGAACCCATTAAATTTTGTCCATTCGCTGAAATTTTAGCTACGTAAATATCCGTTCCTGCAGTCTGATAATATACCCCATTTTGGTAAAAATTTGCCAAATCGGTTCCGCCTGCATGCGCAGTTTGATATCCATTTTGAATAGGAAAATCCAAACTCGAAGTCGCTCCAAACAAGTAAATATTATTGTTTAAGTCACATATTAAACTATGCACAGTTTCGGTGCCTTGATTTTGATCTCCACCACCTATAAAACTTGTCCAAAGCATTGTTGTTCCATCAGCTGAATAATGTGAAATAAATACATCTGTTATTCCATAAACAGGTCCATTTGCCACTGTAAAGTTAGAAGTCACATCGTACGCATTATTATCAGGAGTTGGATAAGCGTTACCATAAATAACACCACCCGAGAATGCTGTTTGATCATAACCATATGTCGCTGTCATTCCAAAGTTGTCCGTTATGGAGCCGGCATAAGTTGCAAAAATTAAAACAGGGTCTATGATTAATTTAACATGCGGATTGTAATCTCCCAATTTGAATTTCACTCTGTTTTTATCGATAATAAATTCACATGACACTTCTCGAACATTTCCGTTTACAATTTGATATGCATAGGGTTTTTCCTCAATAATTTGCCCTAATGATGTCGCGACTATTAAATTTCCGTTTTTTCCAAGTGAAATATTATCCTGACCTGCGTATTCTGCTAAAATTACATTCGGATCAACATTGGGTTGAACATGAAACTCGTATTTCAATTGTTCTAATTCCTCAATCAATTTTAAATCAACTCCATCGTACAGGTCATACATAATTGCCTCACTGTACCCACGAACTTCTGACGCCCATTTATTTTTATCATTTCCAAGAAAATAATTGTAATAATTTGGAGTAGCTCCATGTTTTTCAATGTTAGTAACTTCGTTAGCTCCTATGAAATTTAAATGAACCACCGTTTGCCTATTTTGGGATGGCTTTTTTATGTCTTTGAAATTCGCATGAACCTCATGCATCTGAGAAAAATCTTGCAAATGAAATACCATTTTCTTTTGCTGTACCCACAAATTTCCACCATCAAATTTAGATTGAAACAAAACTTGGTCATTCCATTGTCCCTTGTTTTCAATAAATGAATGTTGAATGGAATGGTCGTGCGTAATCTCTTGTCCATTCACAGCCAATGAAGAAATAAAAACAAAAGAAAGCAGTAGAAATCGCATGTTTATCAAAATAGTTGAACTCTAAATTAGTGATTTAATTATAAGACGCCAAAACACCTGCAAAAGTTTGATGAAAACCTTATTTTTGATCTATGAGAAATCGCGTTACAACTTTATTCAATATTGAATACCCAATTATTCAAGCTGGAATGATCTGGTGTTCAGGCTGGGAACTGGCTTCAGCTGTTTCTAATGCTGGTGGATTAGGAATAATTGGTTCTGGTTCTATGTATCCACATATTTTAGAAGAACACATTTTGAAATGTCAACAAGCCACGGACAAACCCTTTGCGGTAAACCTGCCTATGTTATATCCTGATATTGACAAACATATCGAAACAATTATTCGTTTAAAAGTTCCAATCGTATTTACATCTGCAGGAAATCCTAAAACATGGACGGCTCATTTAAAAGCGCATGGAATAACAGTTGTACACGTTGTGTCTAGTTTAAAATTTGCTCTAAAATCGGAAGAAGCTGGAGTAGACGCGGTTGTTGTAGAAGGTTTTGAAGCGGGTGGACATAATGGTCGTGATGAAACGACGACACTTTGTTTAATTCCTATGGTAACTGAAAAAGTGAAGATACCTGTAATTGCTGCTGGAGGAATTGGAACTGGTCGCGGTATGTTGGCTGCTATGAATTTGGGGGCTGACGGCGTTCAAATAGGAAGTCGATTTGTAGCTTCAATTGAATCTAGTGCTCACCAAAATTTCAAAAATGTGGTTGTTGATGCCAAAGAAGGTGATACAGATTTGACCTTGAAAAACGTTACTCCTGTTCGATTAGTAAAAAATGAGTTTTACAATCAGTTGAAAGAAGCATACGAAAGAAATGCCGATGTTGAAGAATTAAAATCAATTTTAGGACGAGGCAGAGCAAAAAAAGGAATGTTCGAAGGCGATTTAGTAGAAGGAGAATTAGAAATTGGGCAAATTGCTGGTTTGATTCATGAAATTCTACCTGCAAAAGAAATTGTGAACGAAATTATTGCGGAATATCGCACAGCACTTGCTGAACAAACGAATGATAAATTTCAATTTTAAATGATAAACTACGATAAGTTTACATTGGAAAACGGCTTAACTGTTCTTTTCCATAAAGACGTAACGACTCCAATGGCGGTCGTTAATACCTTGTACGATGTTGGTGCACGTGACGAATCCGAAGATCAAACTGGGTTTGCACATCTTTTCGAACATTTAATGTTTGGAGGATCTATAAATATTCCAGAATTTGATACTCCACTGCAATTAGCGGGTGGCGAAAACAACGCCTTTACTTCAAACGATATTACTAATTATTATGATGTGCTTCCTGTAAACAATATCGAAACAGCATTGTGGCTAGAAAGCGATCGCATGTTGTCATTGGCATTTACGGATAAAAGTTTAGAGGTTCAACGAAGCGTGGTAATTGAAGAGTTTAAACAACGCTATTTAAATCAACCGTACGGTGATGTTTGGTTGGAATTACGTCCGCTCGTTTATAAAGTTCACCCATACAAATGGGCAACAATTGGAAAAGAAATTAAGCACATCGAAGATGCAACAATGGACGATGTTAAGGCATTTTTCAAAAAGTTCTATTCCCCAGCAAATGCCATTTTGTGTATAGCCGGAAATTTGGAATTGGAAAATGTCAAAGCTTTGGTTCAAAAATGGTTTGGCGATATTCCCAAACAAGAAAAACCAATTAGAAATCTTCCGAAAGAACCAAAACAGAACGAATTTAGAATAAAAACGATTGATCGTAAGGTCCCTGCCAACGCATTTTACTATGCATTCAGAATGGTGGAAAGAGGACACGAAGACTACTTTATTTATGACACTTTATCTGATGCATTGGGTCGTGATAAAAGTGCCCGTTTGTATGTTAGTTTGAAAAAAGAGCAAAATCTTGTATCAGATATCGGATGTTATGTCATGGGCTCTTTAGATGAAGGTCTATTGGTTGTATCAGGAAAATTAAACGAAGGTATTTCCTTTGAAGAATTCGATGACGCCTTTTGGAAGGAAATTAATTTGGCCCAAAAAAGTTTATTAACAACCGACGAATTGAACAAAATAATGAATAAAATTCGTACTTCTAAAGAGTTTGGTGACCAAGGGACTTTGAATCGCGCAATGAATTTGTGTTCATACGAATTGTTGGGTGATGCAAGCTTAATTAATCAAGAAAACGAAATGTATCAAAAAATTACGCCATCTGATATTCAGCGCGTTGCACAAACAGTTTTGCAAAAAACAAACTGTTCATTACTAAGAGTTAAAGCAATTTCAAATGATTAATAGAACTATTCCACCAGCTTTAAAAGCAATTGATCATATTGAATTTATTGCTCCAAAAAAATATGAAATCTCCCCTTTTGCAAGTCTATTTCATACGAAAGAAGTACCAGACGAAACCTGTCGCTTTGATTTGTATTTTGATGCCGGAAAATGCCGCGGATTGAAAGGAATACCAAATTTTGTGAATGGGTTACTGTTATCTGGAACCATTGAAAAATCATCGGTACAAATTCAAGAGGAAATTAACGGTAAAGGAGGATTTTATGAATCTGGCGTTTCTGTTGAAAATTCTGTGATTTCTATTTACTGTTTGCGCGAAAATTTCGAAGCGATTTTTGAGACAATTATCGATGCGATAAAAAATGTAGCTTTTATCGAAAAGGAAGTCAACGAATACTTGAATGACTCAAAGCAGAAATTAAAAATCAATTTAGGTAAAATGAGCTATATCGCTCAGGTTGAATTTCAAGAAACGCTTTTTCAATCAAACGAATATTACTCAAACACCTTAAAAATCAAAGATTTTGAGGAAATAACAACCACAGAATTAAAAGAGTTTCATTCCAAACATTATTTAAATGGACTATCCAAGGTGGTAGTTGTAGGTAATTTGAAAGAATCAGTAATTGAAAGTGTCATTTCCGCAACAAGAGCAATTTCACTTCAATCGGAAGCTGAATTTGAATCAAAAATTGTTAACTGGAAAGGAGAAAAGTATGTAGAAAAAGAGGATGCGATTCAATCAGCAGTGAGGTTAGGACGCATCTTGTTCAATAAAAAACATCCAGATTATTTAGACTTTTTAGTCTTAAACACACTAATTGGAGATTATTTTGGTAGTCGATTGATGACCAATATCCGAGAAGACAAAGGCTATACCTACGGAATCGGATCAATGTTGGCAGAGGTGAATGAGTTTGGATATTTTATTATCGCTACAGAAGTTCGTAAAGATGTTATGAAAAACACCTTAGACGAAGTAAAGTTTGAATTTGATCGTCTCAAAAATGAATTGGTGCCAAATGAAGAAATGGAATTGGTCAAAAACTATATGCTAGGACAATTGCTTAAAAGTGCTGATGGAGCCTATGCAATGACTGACTTATTCCTAAGTGCCGAGGCCCAAGGGAAAGATTTAGATTTTTACAATGAAGCGCTTCAGTCAATTCGTTCAATAACACCACAACGAATACAGGAACTTGCGAATACGTATTTGAATTGGGAGGATTATACAGTAATCAGCGCTGGTTAGCAACCGAAACTCATTAGTTTTCGTTATAATACTAGAACGCATTTTTTTACGTTATATAATGTACATGTTTAAGCAAATTTTCATTTTACTAACACTACTAACCATCTCTTATACAGGAAGAGCTTCTCATGTTATGGGAGGAGATATTACATGGACGTGTCAGGGTGGAAATTATATTTTTCAGTTGGTTTTTTACCGCGATTGCAATGGAGCAATAATTAATACGGGGAATGAGGTACTGGACGTTTGGGGTCACCCTAGCGTTTCTTCAATAACATTAAGTTACGTGTCCAGTAGTGATGTTTCACCTTCTTGTACGCAAGTTGCAGGAGGACCTGTCCCTCTAGACTGTGGATCGGGCGCAAGTGGAGGAAATGGACTTGGTGCAATTGAAAAGGCAATCTATCGTTCAGCTCCTATTAATTTAACTGGAACGCCTCCTGCCTCAGGATGGATATTTACTTTTCAAAACTTTTCTCGAAGCGCGGCGATTACAAATCTATTCGACCCTTCTGCTGCGGGAATTACTATTACGGCAAAAATGTTTCCAGTCCCTGGGGGAACGGCAGGTTCCTGTGTCGATAATTCTCCTCAATTCCTCCAAGAGCCTTATTTTGTTAGCTGTGTAGGAGAGTCCTATGAATATAACATGAATGCAGTTGACATTGATTTAGATTCTTTGCACATAAAATTTGGTGAAGCGTTAAATCATTTTCCAATGGCTTCTTATAATCCTCCAACTGCCCCAGCTCCGTTGTTGTACGAAAGTGGTTTTTCTGCTTTGTCTCCGACCCCTGGCGTTACAATGAATCCTGGAAATATTCCTGCTCAAATTGATCCAAGCTCGGGAAATTTGACATTTCTTTCGAATAATAGCGGAAATTTTATTGTTAAAATTATTGCTCAATCATTTAGAAATGGAGTTCTAATTGCAGAAGTCGAGCGAGAAATGCAACTAATTGTTACTAACTGCGCAGGAACCAATAACAAACCTGTTATAAATGGTCCTTTTGCTGGAGCTTTTGAGACAACTGTCAACGCTGGAGACTTGGTGACATTCAATTTAAACGCGACTGATGTCGAAGTTTTGCAAGATGGTTCGCCTCAAAATAATATTCTGTCGGCGACAGGTTTACTTTTTGGTACAAATCATACCAGCACAGCAGGTTGTGCAATCGCACCATGTGCGACTTTAAACGCAACTCCGTTAATTACAATGTCGCAAGGAGTAAATACTGATTTTAGTTGGCAAACATCATGTGATCATTTGGTAAATCCATCGGGTCAGGCCGCTACTTCACAACCATACCATTTTGTTTTTAGGGTACAGGACGATTATTGTCAGGTTCCTAAGGTGAGTTATGCAACAATCACAATTAATATTTTAAATCCTGGTGTAGTTGCTGCACCTACTATTTCTTGCATTCAATCAGATGCGACTGGTGATGTGACCATCACATGGAACCAAGTAGCTGACCCGTCAGGAACATTTAATGAATACCAAGTTTATTCCATTCAAAACGGATTGATTGGAACAATTGGAAATATCGCAACTACAACTTTTACTCATCCAGGAGTAAATCAAGAAAATGATTATTATGTCGCATCCGCTTCAGGATGCAATGGGAATGCCATTCAAAATTCAGATACAATTTCTAATATTTTCATGACCTTAAATAATCCAAATAATGGAACAGCCGTAATTACTTGGAATGCTCCCGTAAATCCTGCACTGCCTTCCATGAACGGATATTATCACATTTACCGTGAATATCCTGTTGGTACATGGAGTTTATATGATAGTGTCCCTTTTGGAACTAATTTTTACCGTGACACAATTCGAATTTGCTCAACACCTTTGAGCTACCAAATTGTCCTTCCAAATCAACCTTGTGATTATACATCAAATATCGAGACAGATATTTTTGAAGACCAAATGTCTCCAGATATTCCAGTTTTATATTCTGTTACAATTGACAGTTTAACCAACGAAGTAACTATTACCTGGAATCAAAATGCCCAAGAAGACACCTACGGTTATATTGTGTATGTGCAAAATGCAGCGGGTAGCATTGTAGAATTGGATCAAGTTTTTGGGATCAGCACAACTTCTTATACATATAGTCCGGATGTTTCATTAGGCCCACTAACCTATTCCGTAGCTGCTTTTGACTCATGTTACACCTCATCAGTACCTCCTACTTATCAAACTTCAGCAAAAGGCGATGTGCATACCACTATGTTCCTCACTCGTTCATTAGATATTTGTGCGCGAACAGTTCGGTTAAATTGGACTGCTTATGTTGGTTGGACAGGTGTTGACCATTACGATATTTACAGTAAAAATAATCTTGGCGTGTGGGTTCTTGAAGGTTCTACTTCAGGTACAACATTTACAGTAGATGTTATTGATGGATTGACTTATGATTTTGTCATCCAAGCGCATTCAACAAGTGGTGCAACTTCCTTTTCGAATAGATCATCTGTATATGTTGCCGCACCTAATCAACCTACTTTTAATTACTTGCGAGTTGCCACTGTAAGTGACAAGGAAGTTCATCTTCGACTTCACATTGATGCTTCAGTAAATGTTCCTGCAGTTTCAATTCAAAAGAAAATCAATGGAATTTTTCAAGAATTGGAACAATTACCTGTTTCGGGAACCTTAATGACTTACGTTGATACCGACGTTGATGTAAATGAATTATCATATGTATATCGCGTTCAAGTTGTTGACAGCTGTGGTAGGTTAAGTATGACTTCCAATGAAGCTGCAACGATTCTTCTGACAATTGAAAATGATGAAGTTGAAAAAATCAACTATTTAAATTGGACGCCATATTATGATTTCGATGGTTCTTTATTGAGTTATAATATTTATAGAGGTGTAAGTGGAGTTTTTGAAGTAAATCCAATTGCAACCTTGGCGAACGGTCATTATTCTTACGAAGATGATGTTAGTGAATTATATTCAACAGGTAGAACGTGTTATTACATTCAGGCTGTAGAAGGTATGAACGTATACAGCTTTTCAGAATCGAGCTATTCAAACGTTCGTTGCAGTACCGTTCCACCTTTAATTTACATCCCCAATGCGTTTACACCAGATGGCGTAAATCCCATTTTCAAACCTATTATAACTGATTTTGATGGGACAGGATATGATTTTTCTATTTTTGACCGCTGGGGGCAAGTAATTTTCAAAACTGCGAACCCTGCAGATGGTTGGGATGGTAGAATTGATTTCAGTGGAAAAATGGCAAATACGGGAACCTATGTTTATTTCGTTAAACTACATGATGGAGATGGTATAGAAATCATTAAAAGAGGACATGTTACCTTATTGAAATAAATGTAAATTTGTTCCGTGAAGCAAATCCTTATAATTCAAACGGCATTTCTTGGTGATGTAATATTGGCAACTCCTGTTATCAGTGAATTAAAGCGAGTATTTCCAAATGCTAAAATTGATTTTTTGGTAAAGAAAGGAAATGAATCTTTGATTGCTGGTAATCCAAAAGTCAACGAAGTTATTACGTTCGATAAATCATCGGGAAAATATAAATCGATTATCCGCCTAATAAAACAGTTTCGAGCGACGAAATATGATCTTGTCATTAATCTGCATCGTTTTGCAAGTTCAGGAATGATTGCTGGTTTTTCAAAAGGAAAAATGCGCTACGGTTTTAAAAAGAATCCTTTTTCATTCATGTACACCAAATCATTTGAACATTCTATTGGTGATGGAACGCATGAGGTCGAACGAAATTTACAATTGATTTCAGAATTTGGATGTGTATCAAAAATCCAACCTGAATTATTCCCATCTGAAAAGGAAGTTAACGCAGTTCAACGATACATCCAAAAAGAGTATTATTGCCTTGCACCGGCTTCTGTTTGGTTTACTAAACAATTACCAAAAGAAAAGTGGATGGAGTTGATTGATAAAATTGGATCCAACAAGACAATTTACCTACTTGGCGGAAAAGATGACAGTGAACTCTGTGATTCTATTCTAAAAATGTCAAACTCATCAACTGTAGTTAATTTAAGCGGTAAACTGAATTTATTAGAATCTGCGGCATTAATTCAAAAGTCAACTAGAACATATGTTAACGATTCAGGACCTCTACATTTAGCTTCAGCTGTGAATGCTCCGGTAACGGCGTTTTTCTGCTCAACTGTTCCCGATTTCGGATTTGGACCGTTATCTGATGATTTTGAAATTAAAGAAGTGAAAGGTTTAGATTGTCGACCGTGCGGTTTACATGGTCACAAAGAGTGCCCAAAGGGACATTTTGATTGTGGAACGAAAATAATTGTTTAGTTGGTTCAAAGATGTTTTAGTTTAACTGACCAATTATCTTAAATTCAATTCCATTACAAAATCTTCCATTAAAAAACCCTTTCCGATATCGATATTTTCTTCTTTGAGCGTTTTGAAACCAAGGTGTTTATAAAAACCAACTGCATCATTAAATCTATTTACATTCAAGTGCAGGCTTGATTGATCAAGATCAAAAGCAATGTCAATGGAGTGATTTAATAAAGCACGACCAACGCCTTTCTTTTGAAAATTTGGTTTTACGTATATCTTATGAATTCTCAATTGATTTTCATCTGGAAAGTTTGGCTCTAGACCCAAAAAACCTACGGCTACTCCATCAAAAGTCGCTAAATAATATAGAAAACCAGTTTGAACCTGTTCTTGAAGCGTTTCAATTGAATACATCCAGTCTAACATATAGCTAATCTGATCTTTGGATAATATATCACGAAAAGTAACAGGCCAAATAGCGTGCGCAAGATGATTCACAATCATGACATCATCAGAATGCAATTGCTTTATTTCAATCATTCAACAAAAGTACGAAACAGTTTTATTAAATGATCAATGAAAATTTGAAGGTCTAATCTTTAATGATATGGAAGAAACCGTGAACTGTGTATTGAGTTTTGGTCGGTTCATCGTAGATATACTTTTCACTTTCAGGTATAACAGTATAGAAGTAAACACCCTCTTCAAGTTCCTTTCCACTCATGTCCTTGCCATCCCAATCATTCAAATAATTGTCGTTTTCATAAAGTGTATTTCCCCATCGATTAACGATAACCAGATTCACACGGTCATAGTCTTCCAGATTTTTAACAATAAACAGATCATTTATTCCATCGCCATTGGCCGTAATTACATTTGGCGCAGAAATTGGACATCGGTTATACACTTTTATTGCTGCGGGACCGATTGTTTTGCCGCATTGATCTACAGCTGTAACGTATACCATATTCAGATTGTCATTCAATATCGATGATGAAAAAATCAATGTATCATTATTGGCAGAAGGTAGCGGTTCCCAAAAGTATCCATACGGAGGAACACCATTTGTTACATTGCACCAAAGTAATCCATCTTCGCCTGTTTCATCACATAAATTTAAACTATCGAGCCATTCTATGCCCATCTGATTATAATCTTGGATTGTTACAAAAGCAGTAGTTGTATCATAAGAACCGTCACAAATATTTTCAACGACAATATTAAAAATCAATGTTTCATTTCCTTCAATTACATTATCGAGAAAAGGTGTTATTGAAATCGTATCAGTTGCAACACCAACAGGCATTATTATCGTGTCCGGCAAGAAGTTATAATCCTCCCCGTTTGTTGAAGTACCTGACAAAAACAGCTGTAAAGTGATAGAAGTGGTTGTATCATCTCGAGTTACTATAAAACCAGTACTTCCACAATCCTCAATCAATGTTCCCAATCCCAAAACATCTACTTGCATTGGCTCAATCACATCACACACAACAACTCTATATCCAAATGTCCGTGACTTCGTATTTATCAAAACTCCATCCCGCCATTCTTCCACACAAACCGAAGCGACATACGTTCCAGTGACTCCTGGGGTAATATTCATCATCCCCGTTTGAGGATCGATTACAACATTTGAACCGGGGCCAAAAGGAACAGTTCCTGAAAAACCTGGTTCCCACGGAACAGCAGCGTACGGTGCTGGATATTCTGGATTTGGTTCGGAAACAGCGCTATTAACTGTTAATGGATCGCAAACAGAATATACAAGCGAATCCCCATCTTGATCAAATGCACTATGGTCAAAATCCAGCGTTTGTCCTGAACATAAAACTATCGGAGGATACTCATTGAAACGTGCACAATTGTTTGGTACACTAACAGTATTGGTCCCAGGAATAAATGTTGTTATTGTTATTCCCCAACTTCCTGGGTTTGTAATATTTTGAATATTGGCTGCCCAACAGCATCGTTGATAAGAAATATAATAACCATCAGCAGTTGGAGGTAAGGTGAAAGTTCCGACATAGATTGCACGTTGAACACAAATATCTGTAGGAGGAGTAACACAAGGATCATCGTAAATTATTGGTAACGTATCAGGTACAGGCAGCGCTATACTAAATTCACCATATTCAGTACCATTGGCTAAGAAAACTGTAAACCACAGCGGTGAATCGTACGCAGCACCAGAGCAATCACGGTAAACTTCAAATGTAATTCTATATTGATCGTTTCCTAGAGAGTCATAATATACTTCCCCTCCAACTATATGCGAAGCATTTGCTCCAAATCCAAAAAATAATAATGCAATCAGTAAAAGTTTTTTCATGTCGGTTAGTTCTATAAAAGATAGACGCACCTTTTGCAAGAAAAGATGCATCTCAATGAATTATTTCCAAATTACTTGGAAATTACTTGAAAATCTTCGCCTACTACTTTAAATGAAGTACGTCTGTTATATTGATGAAGAATTTCTTGTTCGTCTTTACTTTCAATGCTATTAATATATGATTCAGTCAATAATATTCTATTACCTTCGTCATCTAGTACTGCTTGTTTGTCCTTATCTTTTAAGAAATTCGGTTCAGACTCACCATAACCTTTAGATGTCAAACGATCTTTAGGAACACCTTTTGAGAGCAAATAATCAACACACGATTTTGCTCTTCGTGCAGAAAGTTTCTGATTATACGTATCACTACCACGGCAATCTGTATGGGAGTTTATTTCAACGACTAAGTTTTGATTCAACTCTAAGAAATCGAATAGTCGATCCAATATTTCCATCGACGCAGGTCTTAATTTATCAGAGTCAAAATCGTATTCAATCCCTTCAATCTCAATATCATCCTGTGGAATAGGGTTCAAGTAAAAATCTTGAATAAGGTTTGTGCTTTCTGTAATTTTCTTCGTGTTTACAACTTCGGCATCAGCAAAATACTTTTTCTTTTGAGCTTTAATAAAAATTTCTTGACCTGATTTTAGGGTTTTTTCATAATAACCTTTAGAATCCGTAGTCAATGTAAAGCTTTCCATAATTCCATCAACGTCCTTAAATGTTAAAGAAGTTTCTGGAAGAATTTTTTCTGTCAGTGCATCATACGCAATTCCTTCAAGGTGAATACGAATTGGTGCATTATTCACTTCATAGATATCGTAACAGTGCCCATTTTCACATGGTTCTCTATCGCTTGAAAAATAACCATATTTCAATTTAGAATCCCAAACCAAATAAGCGTCGTCGTAGCTAGAGTTAATTGGTAAACCAAGATTTTCTGGTTGTCCATATGATTCACTTTCTGTATCAAATGAGCTTTTAAAAATATCCAATCCTCCAATCGTATTAAATCCATTCGAACTAAAAAACAACGTTGATGAAGCTTCATGATAAAATGGTGTAACTTCATCAGATTCAGTATTAATAGGATATCCTAAATTTTTTGGCTCTCCTACTACTTGCCCCAAACTATCTAATGCTATTTTCCAAATATCAAATCCTCCATTTCCACCTGGTCTGTCACTCGAGAAAAACAGAGTTTTACCATCCATTGAAACAAAAGGTTGTTGACTTTTATATCCTTCTACATTAACTTGTGGACCAAGTTTATACGCTTCGAAAAATTTGAAATTTTGCATTCGAGCAAGATAAATACTTTTATTTTTTTGATTTTCATCACTCCAACGTGTGTAATAAATAACGTTCGTATTATTTACAGCCGAAGCTCCATCATGTTGAGCACTGTTTAATGGTCGTCCAAAGTTTTTTGCAGGCCCCCATTCTTCGCCTGATTTTCGCTCTGTCCAATATATATCACACAAGTACTCCGATTTTTGTTCTATATCTAATATCACCCCATTCTCTCGTGCCGAAGTGAACATTAAACGATCTTCATTTCCAAAGTAGGATGCAGCAAATGAAGCTGTTCCATTATTGAAGACAGAAGTATCAGCAAGTGTAACATCAACATCCAATTTTATGCTACCTTCATTCTTTGCATAATAACATCCCTTCATCAACAATTCTGCCGTCCTAACCAAGGTGTCAGATTCATTTCCGGAACGAATAAAAGCCTCAAATTGCTCTATCGCCTCGTCATATTTTTTATTGTTTTTTAAAACATTTGCGTAATAAAATCGATCGTCTGGATAACCCGAAGATTCAGAAGTTTGTTTTAAAAATTCTTCAGCTTTTTTATAATCAAACGTTTTTAAATGACACACCGCAATTTGATGACTAACATAGTCTGACAAGGAAACCGATTTGCTATCAATTTCCTTCAGTTTCTTGGCTAATTTCTGATTCGTTATTTGAATTTCATATGGAATTACTTTTTCATTAATCGCAGCAGTATCGTTAAGTACAAGTTGATAATTAATCAATGCATTATAGTAATCTTCTTTTTCAAAAAATTCATCTCCGTTTGTCATCCAAACGATTTTTGACTGAGACAACGCTTGAAATTGAACCAAGCAAAGAAAAATAAATAAAAGTTTTTTCATAAATCTATTGTATTGTATCAAAGTCTAGGACAAATTTTATCAGTAACTGAATTATTCTTCTTGCGTGTATAGGTCAATGACAATTCTAAACCACCACGTCCAGTTGATGCTGATGTTAATGATGAAAGGTTAAAATCGTACCCCACTTTAAAAACAAATGCTGATTTTTTAAAACCAAGTGTTGCTACTAAAGCATCTTTATTTCTATAAATTATACCACCTAATAAATAGGTTTCACTGCCCTTTAAAAAATACCCCAGTTCTGCAGCGAACGTTTGTTCATTAAACTTTCCTTGCTGCATAATTAAAACTTTAGGAATAACATATAGTAATTCCGTAATATTTATTCTTGTTCCAGCATGAATGTAATATCGAAAAGGTAATCTGTTATCTTGACCAAAAAGAGACTCTCTTGAATTAAGTAAATTAAATCCTGAAAATCCCAGAAATGGATTTAGTCTTGATTTTTGTTTGGCGAAATAGTAAATTCCACTGACATTAACAGAAGGAACTACAACCGATTGAGCTCCGAAGTTTTCACCAGAAACAATGGTCTGATCAAACTCCCCACCGTTCGATAAATTATATTGGTTGTTGAAGGAAAGTAATTGATGTTCCAATGATTTTTGCATTACACCAGCTTGAACTCCAAATGATAGAAAATTGTTCTTTCGTTTATCAATTGCAGTATTGTACGATGTAGAAAGTAATCCTTGAACAACATTGAAATTTCCAAATCCAGCTCTAAAGTTACTTACTTGAATACCAAAACTCCACTTTTTTATGGGCATGTCAAAACTTGCCAATATGGATGTATAAGGTTTGAAATTTACAGCTTTCCATTGAGTTCTATATTGGGCATGTAGTCGGAAGTCGCCATCCATCACACCGGTTAAAGCCGGATTCAAATATAATGGTGCAGCGTCATACATGGACAAATGCGAATCTTGAGCACGCGATGAATGCACAAAAACTAATAAAAATAACGCTATGATTAACTTATTCATTATTATCGTATTAAGGTGACGTCACCGGATTTTTTAATAACTTGCCCGTTGCCCATTTCAACAACGAAAGTCCATGTATAGACTCCAAAAGGACTGTTTTCACCTTTAAAGGTTCCATCCCATCCTACATTGCCGTCATTTGTTGAAAAAATCAGTTCTCCCCAATTGTTATAAACTTTAAAATCGACAGATTTAAACGGTCCACCGCGAATAATGAAAATATCGTTCTCTCCATCGCCGTTTGGTGTGAACCCAGTTGGCAGAACAGGCAATAATGCTACAGATATGTCGCGCGAAACTGTGTCAGAACAATTGTTAATGTCAGTTATGGTTAAGGTTACTGTATAAATACCTCCAGTATTATAGTCATGTACCGCATTTTGATTATTTGCAGCTTCACCGTCTCCAAAATCCCAATACCAATCAGTCAATTGATTACCTGATGACTGATCCGTAAATACAACATCTTGCAAGGCTAAAGCTGGATTAGGATTAACCGAAAAGTTTGCAATAGGTGAAGGCAAAACAACAACATCTTGCACCACAGAAGCTTCACACCCAAAATTAGAGGTTACAGTGAAAGCTACTGAATATGTTCCTGGTGAACTAAAAGAGTATTCTGGCATTTGATCCGTACTTGATCCAAAACTATTAAAGTCATATAACCAAGCTGTGTTTGAGCCACTTGCAATGGTTGAAACATCTGTAAAGTAAGTAATGCCGTTTTCACAAGCATTAGAATTCGTAAACATTGGATTTGGCAATGGATTTATCGTTAACGGATGAATAACAGTATCCGTACAATTATTGCTTCCTGTCACTATCAAAGAAACATCAAACGTACCGCTTGAATTATACTGATGCAACGGATTTTGAGCGATTGAAGTTTGTAAATCATCAAAGTCCCACATCCAATTTGTAATTGTACCAGTTCCAGTGGTGGACTGATCCGAAAATATAGCATTCTCCCCCTGACATACTGAATTAACCGTAAACTCAGCATTAGGAATTTCCTTAAAGAGAATAAAAATCGTATCGTTTTCAGAGGCACAGCCAAACGTATTGTTTGGTGTCAATATTAACGTCACACCTCCGTTCGAAACATCTGCAGCAGAAGGGAAATATAAGGTTTGTAAAAATGCATTTCCGGGATTAAACGCTCCTGAACCCATTGATGACCAATTTCCAGCAGGATTTGGGCCAGTAACCACTCCATTTAACTGAACGGGGGTATTTTCACAATATGACTGATCAATTCCAGCGTCAGCTTGAGGCGGATCTATCAAGTGAATTCGCATTGAATCGCCTTCCGTGGCGCAAACTCCAGTTGAATTGAAAAACACATCAATATATCCGTTGATATTATCAATAGGGCTAACAGTGTAAATCGTATTTAAATTATTCGGATTAGCAATTGCTCCGAATCCATTTGTTGTCCATTCTGTTCCAAATCCATTAACAATTGTACCGCTAAGGTTAATCGTTATACTGTTCGAACAAACAGAATCCTGAGAAGTAATTGTTAATTCGGGTTGTGGTATAATTGTAATCTGTAAACTGTCTTTTTCAACAAGGCAATTTTGATTATTCGTAGAAGTAAGTGTTAAATAAATTGAGCCGGCCGCTGTATCCGAAACTGAAATCAAATAATCTGTGATTAAATTTGTTTCGCTAGGAGAAAAAGCTCCTGATCCAGAAGTTGACCATACACCAGTAGTAGTTGCTCCGGTAATAACTCCATTTAGTGAAGCTTCGGCTGTATTTGCACAAAGTACTTGATCACCTCCAGCAATAACATTAGGTGCTGGAGTAAAAAATACAATTAATGTATCTTCATCGCTTGGACATGAGAAGAAACTTCCTGCTGAAGTTAAAAATAACACAACGCTATCTGCCGCCAAATCCGCTGGAGAAGGTGTGTACGTAGTTGAGAGATCACTACTATTTCCAAAAGCTCCACCATTTCCTCCGGACCATAATCCAGTTGCTGCATATTGCACATTTCCATTAATCGGAATTGCCCCAACGTTATTTTTACAATATGAGTCGTTTGGTCCTGCATCAACAACAGGTGCTTGAATAAAATCTACAACAATGGTATCAGAAACAGCAATACAATTTCCTGTTGAGGTAAGCACGAACGTCAAAGAACCTTGATTATAATCATTTTGTGTTGGAGCATAAGTAGTAGTTAAATCCGTTGCGTTAGCGAAGGTTCCTGTACCATTTAAAACACTCCAAATTCCAGTGTTTGTTGCTCCTGTAACGCTTCCATTTAAATCAATTGTTGCCACGCCATTACATAAAGTAGTATCACTTCCTGCATCCGTATAAACCCTTCGGATAAATGATGACATATAATGGTAAAAGCACCCAGAAGTACTACCACCATTAATTACTCCAAGTGCAAAAAAGTCCGAAGTGTTTTCCAATAAAGGAGAACTTCCAGCTGGAATCTGCGCAGTAGAATACGTAATTTGAGCTCCACTCCAAAAACCACCTGTACCTGGAACAACATTAAACGCCGTACCTGGAACCATTGTAGGGTTTCCATCCATTAAAAAGTCGTTTATTGCTGAAGTAGGACAAAGTACATTTAAAATAAATGTTTGACTATTGGAACGATTAAAACTGACTTGTGAAGAACCAGCACAATTAATAGGTGGTAAAATTGCCTCACCAAGCTCACAACCAAACCCACTTGCTTGTAACAAATAAATTGGTTTATCCGACTGAACATAAGACAATGGGTCAACGATTACATAACTCCATGTATCGCCTCTATTCAAAAGTTGAACTGTAGTTCCTGAACCATTGATAATTGTAACAGTAGTAAAATTCTCGGTAGCAACGATATACATTCCTTCTGTCGAGAGAGGATTCATATTCCCTTTATTCACAATATATTCTGTTCCAATTACGTCCACTGGTACCAATTGATCTCCCATCAAGTCCCGACATCCACCTCCAGCAGCATTCCAAACGGAATCATCGGACACAGTAACGGCTATGGGTTTATCGGAAACGACAATCGAGCCACTTAGGTTGTTTCCTGGCGTGTTAGTTAATTGAGAAACATTTTCTACCGTGTAAACTTGACCTTTGTTTAGTACAACTGAATACGTGACATTTGCTGGATGTCCAACGACATTCGCTTTGGGAGTTATCCAGACAGTTGTATTGTCCTCAGTTGCGATTATACAAATCATCGATTTTGGTTGAGTAGGAGGATAAGCTCCATTTCTCCATGTGGTTTGAAAAGGAGTCACGAACTCCATTCCCAATCCATTCGTACCTTTCAAGGAATACGTTTCAGGATTATTCACTACAGTTACAGCTTCATAAACAACCGTTATAAGTGTATCTGCTTCGATTTTTATCCCATAATTTAAAACCGTATTCGCAGGTTTCGATTCCAAGGTATTTACAATTGGTGTTAAAAAGTGCGAGTTCAATGAGTTTGCCGGAACAACAAATGTAGAGTCATATCCACCAGCAGGTTGATATACACGAACGGTTGTAGGTGCATTAAATGTTGATATTCGAAGTGCAATTGGAGTATTTCCTGCGTGATCAGGAGTTACCCATGGAACAGCAAACCAAAAAGCTGTGTCAATCTGAGCTTCAGCTTTACTAGCGCCAAATGTTAACGCCAGTAGTGTGAGGAGTAGTGTTATAAAATTTTTCATCTTTTATTCTTTCGTTTTTTCATTCTCTTTTTCCTTTTCCAAGGCGTCTTCCAAAATGCTATTGTTCAATTCGTCATCTTTTTCATCTAAAGAAGGGCGTTTTCGCGTAATAACGAACGATAACATCACCTCATGTGATCCTGAATTGTGTTTTCTTAAACCGTTTATCGAAAAGTCATAGCCATACGCCACTGTGAATCGATTTTTAATTAACATGCCCGCAGACAACCCAAAGGCATCATCAGACCTGTAAATTAATCCCAACCAATATTTTTGATCATAAGTTCCTTTTAACATTCCGGACCATTGAATTGGAACAGGACTTGCATATTTCACTAAAACACTTGGTTGCAATTGAAACTTTTTCTTTTTGAAATCAAAGTTGTAACCAGCTATTGCATTATAATGATAGGTTAAGTTCGTGTTATATGAAGTAAACTTTATTTGCTTCCCAAGTATATGTTGAACAGAAGCCATAAAGAAAAACTTACTCGAATAAAGATGAATTCCCATATTCACATCAAAAGCATTCGCGGAATAAACACTTCCGGTAAGCACTTGATCACCTTCATCTGCAATAACTGCATCATATAATTTCACTCTGTACTGAAGGTAACCAGGTTGAATTCCTATTCCTAACTTAATCTGCTCACTCAATTTAAAATGATGGGCATAATTTAAATATATAGAAGTAGCATTTGTTAAGCCTGAATTTTCATTAGCAAATGACAATCCATATCCCATTTTACCTTCATTTCGAAGCGATCCATACACGTTTAAATTGACATTAACAGGTGCATTATCAAAACCTACCCATTGATTCCGATAACCCGCATTTACAACATGTACATTTTCACTTCCTGCAATTGCCGGATTATAGTAATATCTATTCATTAAAAAATTAGAATACACACCCCTTTGCTGCGCTTGCAATTGAAAACAGCAAAAAACGAGTACAGCGATATAAAATATATTTTTCATTTCTATTTTGCTTGTTTAAGAACTAAAAGAGCTCCTTTGTAAATATCAGTTTCCAAATTCGCGTTCAAATTAATCACATAGTAATAATTACCGTCTGGTACATCTTCAGAATTAAATTGTCCATTCCATGGAACATCATACCCTTCTGAGTAAAAAAGACGTTGCCCCCATTGATTAAACACTTCAACAGTGGCATTTGGAAATAGGATATTAATAAACTCGAGTTTCCAAACATCATTGTAACCGTCTCCATTTGGTGAAATCGCATTCGGTATTAATGTATTTATCTCAGTAGTAACAGTATTAATGTTAATCCAAACCGATGCACTATCATAACATCCAAGGGTATTATAAACGTATTGAGTAACTAGATAATTTCCATTCTCGAAATACGTATAACTGGGATTTTGTAGTGTAGACTCATTAGTATTTCCGAAGTCCCAAAGGTAATTTACACCGAAATCCGATGTATCAACAAAATTAAAAACCGCTCCAACATTCAATCCATTCGTTGTATTATAAGAAAACCCAGCAATCGGTAATTCGCCTACCTGAAGTGGTTTAATTATAGTATCTCCACAACCATTTACCGTCGAAACAATATGCGTTATGGAATAATTACCCTGACTATTAAAATTCTGAATTGGGTTTTCTTGAACTGAATTTCCTTGACCACTGAAATCATAATACCAATAATCAATTACATCCGACGAAGTTGATTCATCGGTGAAATTAATAGTAACCTGATTGTTTGGACAATTTGAAGTGAAACTAAAGTCCGCAATTGGTTTATCAAAAATTTCTACTGTATTATATGTTGTATCCATACAACCATTTGAATTTGTAACAATCAATTCAACATTATAAACACCTGGTTGAGAGTAGGTGTGACTCGGACTCAAGGAAGTTGAAAGATTAGTATCGTCAAAATCCCAATTTGAGTTTGTTAGTGTACCGAATCCTGGTAGTGAAAGATTATTAAAAGCTGTAAGATTCGTTAAACACCCATCAGGCGCAGTAAAATTTGCAAATGGAGGTGCGACAAATGCAATTTGGAAGACGTCATCTCCTTGATTACATGTACCGTTATTAGTTGATGTTAATGTTAAAATAAGATTTCCAGATGATATTTCAGAAGCAGTTGGAGAGTACACCGCATTTAAATCTGTTGAATCAGTACTGTACGTACCTGATCCTCCAGACCAAACTCCAGTTGTAGTAGCACCAGATACTATTCCTGCCAACTGCACTTCAGAATTATTTGTACAAATAATTTGATTTGGCCCGGCATCAACTGAAGGTGAACTTGTAAATATCACTTTGACACTATCTCGCACTGGTGAGCAATTACCATTAGAAGTTGATTCAAGATAAATTGTGAGACTTCCACCTGCTATATCACTTACTGTTGGATTATATGTGCAGTTTAGAGTAACATTATTAGGGCTAAAAGTACCATTGCCAGTAGTAATCCATTTACCCGTTGTTGATGAACCTGTAACTGTACCGGATAAACTGATGAGTGGATTATTTCCACAAGCATATATTGTGTCAACTCCTGCGTTCACAATCGCAGGTTGTGTAAAGGTTAATTGCATCGTGTCTGATTCCGCAACACAAGAACCATTGTTTGTAGAAGTCAAAACAAAAGTCAACTGACTTCCTAACAAATCATTTGAAGAAGGAGTATATGTTGCATTCAAAACTGTATCAGCTGGTGAAAATGTACCGGTTCCATTAACAGACCATATACCTGTGGTGGCTCCCCCTTGAATACTTCCATTTAAACTCACAATTGGATTATTCGAACAAACAGTTTGGTCAGCTGAAGCGCTTACAATTGGTTGTGGATTTACATGAAGAAATATTGTGTCTTTTTTTACGGGACACTCTCCTGTAGATGTTAATATTAATCTAACAGGACTAATGAAAACGTCCAACGAACTAGGCACATATGTATTTGATAAACTATTTGTCGGACTTGAAAAACTTCCGTAACCATTATTACTCCAAACTCCAGTTATAGGACCACCGCCAATAAATCCATTAATAGGGAAATCGACATTCGAACAAACCGTGTCATTAAGACCAGCGTTGACAAATGATTCTGATTTAAACTCCGATAGATAACCATAAGTCGCACCACTAACTGAATTCCCTCCAATTAATCCCATGCCAAATATATCTCCGGTATTTTCAATTAAATTATAAGATCCTACAGGAACATCCGTTGTATTAAAAAAGAGCCTTGCAACCTTTAAAGCCCCTGATGTTCCAGGCACATTGTTGAATGCAACTGCAGGAATTAAGGATGCATTTCCATTTAAAGTAAATTGGTTTTCGAATCCCGTTCGCGTGTATAAAATGACACCTAATGAATCTGAATTAGATCGAGAAAATGCTGACTCGTATTTCCCTGCACAGTAAACATTAGGAACTTGTGCAGAACTCAGTTCACACCCAAATCCCGATACATGCATCACGTAAACAGGCTTTGTGGAATTAACATATGTGATTTCGTCACTTGTGGCTATTTCAAATGTTTCTCCCCAATTAATTAAAGAACTTGTTGTTCCCGAATTTGTAATTGTTAAAGAAGTGGAATTTTGAATCGCTAGTATATAAATCCTATCAGTTGTTCCAGTCCCTTTATGGATAATATGTTTTTTCCCTAAATAAGAAGAGTTTGTTATTTGATCACCTATGGCAT
Source organism: uncultured Flavobacteriales bacterium (assembly GCA_913059205.1). Classification (GTDB taxonomy): domain Bacteria; phylum Bacteroidota; class Bacteroidia; order Flavobacteriales_D; family Crocinitomicaceae; genus UBA4466. Next base: position 2,188 of record CAJXRM010000014.1, on the reverse strand, counting down.
CATTACAAGCGCCACTAATCAATGCTCCTTCAAAAACTGTAATTGAAACTGGCTTATTTGCAGATACTATGGAACCAGCAAGGGATGTTCCCGCCGTCAAATCTGTATCTCTAGCACTATAGGTTTGTCCTTCATTAAGAACAACCGAAAATGTAACATTCTGAGCGTGACCAATAATTGCCGCTCTAGGAGTAATCAAGACTGTTGTATTGTCCTCCGTAGCAATTATTTCAAAGGAAGAATGCGAAGACGGAGTTGTAACTGCATTGTTTCTGTTTTTTTGGAAGGGCGTGTAAAATTCAAGACCAAGAGCTGTGTTTCCTTTTAAGGTGAAAATTTCCTTGTTGGTTGGTGAATTTACTTCATAGTAGGCTGAAATAGGGGTTGTTGCTGTAATTTTTAGTCCATTCGAGTTTACTACATTACCAGAAGGGCTTTCAATTTGCGCTAAAAAGGCCGTTAAATCAATACTTTGAGTACTATTAGCCGCAAGAGAAACTAGAATTGGAACAAAGCCTCCATTTGCAGGTTGAGATATGACAACGTCAGATGGCGCACCATAAGACAATATTTTTAATTGAATTGGAGAGTCACCTTCACCTGAAGAAACATCTGGTGCAGCAAACCAAAACAAGGTGTCTTGTTGAGAAAATGTAGCTGAACTAATTAGAACAAAAAGTACAATTAAAAGTACATTAAAAATCTGTTTCATCGTAAGTGAGTAAGTGGTCAAATTATTAATTTCCCAAAATTACGAAACAAAATTTTACCAAACTAACTTATTTTTCCAGTCACTGAATTGAACTACAAGCCACAGCACGATGAAACACTACTCAAAACACTGTTTTTCAATATGTTATTTGCACATGACTGATCATGCGCAAATAACAAATTTCATAACAAGCTAAAAACAATTATCATCCACCTTTTCCTTTAATCGTTCCACCAGGTTTTGGTGTTGGCGTTGGTGCTGGTGTCGGTGTTGGCTTGCTAAATGGCTTATCACGCACCGGTTGTGGTTTAGGGGTAGGAGTTTTCGGCTCTGTTCTAATAGGCTTCGGATTATAAACAGGTTTTGGATTAGATTCTTGAGTATCAGAATTATCCGATTCATCTTCTATTTTCCTTAAAGTTGGATCTTTTCTAATCGGAATTGGTTGAGGCTGTGTTCCTTCTATTGTACTCTCTTCACCCAATCCAATTGTAGTATTTGTCCCACCTCTTATAGGCGCTGCATTACCATCATTTACCGATATTACAGGATTTCTATTGATAACCTCACGATCTATTTTTCTAAGAGATGGAGTTGAGGCCACAGGATCATTTACTCTAGTTTCTATAGTTGGCTCAATATTCAAGAATGCGTTATCGTAAATACATCCATTCATATCTCGAGAAGAAATCCCCATTTGTTCGCATCTCTGTCTTGCACGATCCCTATTCCTTTGGTCCAAATCATTAATCGTTCTATAAACTCTAGGGAAAGAACGATCTGTAAATGATTCTGTATTTCTGCCAATTGGATAATCAAACAAAGTTGTGAAATCTGTTACTCGGTATTTATCAGCAATTGCTTTAGCAATATAAGCTTGGCGTTCCCTATTTACATAATTATCATCATCAAATGGATCTTCAAAAGCTGATCTAGGAACAACTATTCCTGGATCAAAATCATCCCTTTCAATTCCGTTTGCATTCCCTAATACTCCAGAATAGCTCGAAACAGCACATGGTAAAATATTCACTGAAACATCCATAAATGACATCCCTCCTGAGCTTCTCATTTTTACTTCTGCGGATTCACCATTTGGCCAATGAATAAAGTAAGATTGTCCCGACTTTTGGATTGTCCCTCCGTGATCTAAAAAATAGGTTGAACCATTTAATCTCAACGATTGTCCATTTAATCTCACAGGAGTTGAATAATCGGCATCTGGATAATCTTCAGCGTAAATCGCCAATCGATCACCTCCTACATTCATTGCTACTGCCGTATTCAGCGAGAAATCATCACTTTGAGGACGTTGACGTGTTTGAACTTCTACGTCTCCTCCACTCGATTTAGTCAAAACAAATTCTCCAACTGTTTGAAACGAATATCTGGCACCATCAAAAGAAACCATGTGCGGATCTCCATATGTTCTGTCTCTTATACACATCTCCGAGCCCACGAGACAGGCAGAAATCT